>JAQTYP010000075.1 GCA_028688235.1 Methylomonas sp. | reverse complement strand
CTTTGACATTGGCCAAATGTTTGGCCGAAGACAGGCCGCAAGCGGAAACCGCTGCCAATGTAGGCAAATACTCGGCCTTACTAATCTCCAATGGGAAAGAGTTTTAACGGGTGAGCCGTTTGATATTCGCAAGCCGTCTGCTCGCCCTTGCCTATCTGGCTGCGTAACGAAGTACCCTTCGGAATCGAAAATCCTTCGGACAGACCCGATTCGGTCAAATCCGGTTTGAATTCCACCACCGCCATGGACGGTGTCGTGGCCAGATAATGCGGATAAACGATTTCCAGCAGATTCTGAGTAAAGTTTGGAAATTCGGCATCGATCTTGAGCTGAACGCGCGCCGCCATGAACGCAAAACCTTCGAACAGGCGCTCCACATAGGGATCGGCGCACTCGAAGGTATCCAAGCCCAATCGGGCGGCGATCTTAGGGTATTCGGCGGCAAACTCGGCACCGATTTCTCGGACATGCTGAAGCTCGCGATTGTAATAATTCAATAGGCGTGGATCCATGCCCTATCCCCCAATATCCTTGACGGTCACTTCCCCGGTTTCCAGATCGAAGCTACTGCGTATGAACAAATGCGTCGGCAAGGGCTGCGCCCATAATTCACCTTCTATAGTAAAAGCTACCGACTGTTGATTCATTATTCCCTCGTCGGTAACCAGCTTTACGACCAGCGTATCGGCTAGAATTCGGGGTTCGAAATCGATAATCGATTGTCTGAGCTTGCGCTCGATTTTGACGACGTCCATGCCGCTGACTGACGTGCCCGACGATAACGGACAACCGTAATTGATCACCGAACGGGCAACCCAGGGATAATCGGTCAAATCGACCATGGTATCGAACCCCGAAGTGCTGAACAGCCAACTCAAATCGCGTAACACGCTTTGCCGTAGCTGGCGTATAGAGAGTACCCGTTGCTCGCGGCTTTCGACGGACTTTTCCGGAGCATCGTCCGTCAACCTGTCCAATAGCGACGGTTGCAGCCTGTCCTGAAAGCTCAATTCGGCCATGATGTTTAGGCAGCAGTATGATCGAACACCAGCTCCCGGATATCGAACAGGGAATAATCGCCGCTATCCGTGGCCAATATCCTTTGCCCCAGTCCGAAGGCGTGCCCCGGATAGGGCTCCAACCATTCGGTCTTACGCGCCAATCGAATAGCGGAATCTTCGGAGGCTTCCGAGCCGGGATAACGTGATGGGATGAAACAGGCGGCGCCGCCGCCGTTTACCCAGGTAATCTGAACGGGCAACCAAACCAGGTCGCGTAAATCGACCGGCGCTTCTATCACCAGTTTTTGTATGGCCGTGCAAGGCACCCAATAATATTTGCCGTTCAGTATCAACTCCAACATAGGGCCTAATCGGGTATCGGTGTCGGCCAGCCACTGAAAAGGCTCACCATTGATAGTTCCTGCAACCGTCGGCGCCTGTTCGTAGGCTTCGTCCCTGACCTGTAAGGCTTCTTGATAATTGCCGGCGGTCAGCAGCTTCAAGGATTCCAACAGCAGGGCCTGCCATTGTTGCGGCTCGCCGAAAATGATCGGCGTCGTCTGCGCCTTGAATACTTTCTCCCGCAACAGCTCGCAGCGTATCGTTTCGCGATAGGTTTGCACCATGGGAAAGTTTTCGGCCGACAACTCGCCGGCGACATTGAGTTGATTCAACGCCCTATCCCAATTGCCCAAGACTGCCAGCAATTGAAACAGAAAAACCCGGTGCTTAGAATTGGCGGAGTCTTTTCTGACCTGATCCTGCAATTGTTTCAGCGATTCTTCCAAATCGCCCATTTCCAAACTTGATTCGGCACTCACGGCATACGATCCTTAGGTTGGCAAAAAAGAACCGGGCAAGGGCTGCCCGGCTCTTGTCTAGGAAGGTTATACAAACTTCACCGTTTCTCGAGTGTTAGCCGCAAACTCTTCAGCGAACAGGATAAAACTCGAGTTAGGCAAAAATTGCAACCACAGCTTGGGTTACGCTTCCGAGTTTTGTTCGATGTTATATTTACATTCGCCGCCGGACTTGACGGCGCCTTTTTCATCTTGCAAGAAGTATTCGAATTTCACTTCTGCAAAATTAATCGTGACGTTCTCGGTCAAGCGATCTTCCCCACCCGAGCCACCCGTACTAATCGTAGTCAGGATACACTTCGTCATCGTGATCTCGATGTAGTTCTCCTGTTTTCCTCCGGCTTTACGCACGATCAACTTGATCTCATCGATATGCGAGCCCTTGAGCAAATGCAACATCAAAGCAGGAGTCGCCTTATCGACATACTTGGTAAGCGAAATATCCTGAACACTAGCCTTGCCGGCGCCGCCGCCGCCGCCCATATGAAACGAACCGGATTGACTCATTCCCCAGGACCAAGCCAGCACATCGCAATCGCCTTTTGAGGCTTGAGCTTTATCCTTGGTTTCGCCTTTGATCTTATCACCAAAGTTAATAAACATATCTACAGCCATTTTAATCTCCTAGTCTATGATGAATGAAATACCTAACTTAAACGTCTACTTCTTGCACAAATCGAAATAGCCTCTGTAGCGGAATCAAGCGCCGCCTTTTGCCGAAGGCAATTTCGAAACCAATCGCAACGACACCGTCAAGCCTTCCAGCTGATAATGCGGCCTTAAAAAGAACTTCGAGCTGTAATATCCGGGATTACCCTCCACTTCTTCGAGTACGACTTCGGCCGCCGCCAGGGGTTTTTTGGCTTTGGTCGTTTCACTGGAATTAATTGGATCGCCGTCGACATATTGGTTGATCCAGTTGGTCAACCAGCGTTCCATCTCGTCGCGTTCCTTGAACGAGCCTATCTTGTCGCGCACCATGCACTTCAAATAGTGAGCAAAGCGGCAGGTCGCGAACAAATAAGGCAAACGCGCCGCCAGATTGGCATTCGCGGTTGCATCCGGATCTTCGTATTCGGCCGGTTTCTGTAAGGACTGTGCACCGATGAAGGCCGCAAAATCCGTGTTTTTCTTATGGATCAGCGGCATGAAGCCGCTCTTGGCCAGTTCCGCCTCGCGCCGGTCGGTAATCGCGATTTCGGTCGGACACTTCATATCGACGCCGCCGTCGTCGGTCGGGAAGGTATGCACGGGCAGGCCTTCGACCGCCCCGCCGGATTCTATGCCGCGAATGCGCGAACACCAACCGTACAGTTTGAACGAGCGGTTAATGTTGACCGCCATCGCATAGGCCGCGTTGGACCAGGTATATTTGCTGCTGTCGCTGCCGGCCGTGTCTTCTTCGAAATTAAACTCTTCGACCGGATCGGTCTTAGCGCCATAAGGCAGGCGGCTTAAGAAGCGCGGCATGGCCAGACCTAAATAACGCGAATCGTCGGACTCACGCAATGAGCGCCAAGAGGCATATTCAGGTGTCGTGAAAATTTTGGTCAAATCGCGCGGATTCGCCAATTCCGACCAACTATCCATCTGCAACACGGTCGGTGCCACCCCGGAAATGAAGGGGGTATGCGCGGCGGCGGAAACTTTCGCCATTTCTCCGAGCAGCTCGACATCCGGCGGGCTGTGGTCGAAATGATAATCGCCGACCAGACAGCCGAACGGTTCTCCACCGAAAGTACCGAATTCTTCTTCGTAGAGTTTTTTGAACAGCGGACTTTGATCCCAGGCCGTGCCCTTGAATTTCTTCAAGGTTTTTCCCAGCTCGTTTTTGGTGATGTTCAACACCCGGATTTTGAGCATCTCATCCGTTTCGGTGTTGTTGACCAGATAATGCAGCCCCCTCCAGGCACTCTCCAATTTCTGGAAATCGGGGTGGTGCATGACCAAGTTCAATTGTTCAGAGATCTTTTGATCCAGGCCGGCGATGATGGCCTGAATGCTGCTTATGACATCCTCGGAGATTTTGCTGATATCCTGCAACGCAAATTGAGCCAGCGTGGAAACGGCAGTATTGACCTGGCTGGCCGCTTCGGTGCCGGGTTTGAATTCCTTTGCCAGCAATGCCGAAAATTCATCGAGCTCCAGGGTTTGACCGGCCGCTTGTTGACTTTGACTTTCTAATTCCGCCATATCGATCAGCCCTCGCTGCTTTCTGAAGTTTCTGAACCACTCTGAGTATCGGCAGGTTTAGCCGACGCCGCCAATGTCTGTAACAAGGCCGGATCGTTGATCAATTTACCTATCAATTCCTCCGCACCGGTTTTTCCGTCCATATAGGTAATCAGATTAGCCAGTTGTTGCCTGGCTTCCAGCACCTTATCCAATCCGGCCACTTTTTTAACAACGGCAGCAGGGGAGAAATCGTCCATGCTTTCGAAGGTAATATCGACACTCAAATTGCCTTCGCCTGTCAACGTATTCGCCACCGGAAAAGCCACCCTCGGCTTCATGGATTTCAGGCGTTCGTCGAAATTATCGACGTCGATTTCCAATAATTTACGGTCGCTGACCGGCGGCAAGGGCTCGGAAGGCTTACCCGACAAATCTGAAAGCACGCCCATCACGAACGGTAATTGCACTTTCTTTTGCGAACCATAGACTTCCACATCGTATTCGATCTGCACCCGTGGTGCACGATTACGCTGGATAAATTTCTGACTGCTTTCGGCCATGTTTTACTCCACTTTCGGTTATTAATATTCTTCTGCGTCCGGATCGGGGCCTTTGATTTGCTCCAACTGGCTGAGTCCGTCGGGCACCAAATTATGCACGATCTGCATGAAGTCGGCGGTGACGAGATATTTAGCGCGGTTCAACAAGATAGGCACGGGACTGGAAGGCTCTGTTTCGGCGTAATACTTGCAAATTAAATCCAATGTTTTCAAAACATCCTGGCGCGTGCTAATGGCGCCGACGGCTGTGGATTTACGCGCCGGACCTCTAGCGGCCGAGTCCCCGCCCTCTTCTTCATCGACCGCCTCTTCTTCCGCTGCCGACGAACCGATATCGACATATTGACTGCAGGCATAGCGCATTTCTTTCAGTAGCGATGCCAAGCCGGACAGATCGGGTCCGTTTTCGATGCCAATCTTACCACCGACTAAGGCGTCCAGTTGCTGGACCAGACCGATGCTGTCTTCGATGGCTTGATAAATTGCCATCGTCGTTTCTTCGGGGGCATCCAAAAAAGCCGCCCGAATACTACTGACGTCCGGCTTTACCGTACCTTCAGGTACTTCGGCCTTATCTGTCGCAAGGTGGATGTCGCGCAGACCAAACCGGCCGACGGCTCTCGAATCGGCCAAAGGCGCCAGACTCAAAGGCCGCAACACCGATTCGAAATTATTCAACTCTTCCAAAATATTGACCCTGGCAGTCGGATCGAAAGCGTCGTCAGGATCCAGCTGAGGATGAATGTGATCCCAATATTTTTCCAGCAAATCGTGCAGGAGTTTTAAACAATCGCGAAAACCCGGCAAACCTTCCAGGCTGATGGCCGCACGCGATAAATAGATGACAACCTGCAAGTCCTTGCTGCGTTGCAAAAGAGACAAGGATTGTTTTTTGATGTCTTGCCAATTGGGCGGTTCGGCGCTCGAGCCGGTGATGGGATCTTCGGGTTTGCCGATGATGTTTTTCGCTAATTCCAGATACGCCGGATCGTATTCCAGGTTATCCCCGCATACATCATCGGCTGATATATCTTCCAGCAAATTGGTCAAGCCATCCATAACTACCCCTTAAAATCGATGTACAAATCCTAATACATTTTCGAAAAAATTACAGTCTTTTGTGTCCTAACATATTTTTACCCGCACACTTCGCTGATTCAATCCTACCCGATATTAACGGTATAGCGTAACAAAAACGTAACAAGACAGACGGGTTAAAGTCCTATGCCGCTAAAACACGAACTCCGAAACGTTAGTGATCAACTTTTCAAGCCCTGCAACCAATAATCGAATTGACATGGGTCTGCCAGCATTTTGTTAGGTAAGTCAGGGCGCTTGGTACGACGCCACCCAGCATATTTTAATTCACCATGAAACGAATCCGTCGAGGGGAACGTCGTCACGCTCGCAAGAGCCCAATTCAATTCGGTAGACTGGCGAAAAATATGCAAACTCATAGACAAATGAAGCTTGTCGGAATACGAACATATCTTTGGTACTTCAATAAAAACTGAATTCCTGCTCACCTTCATTTCACTCTTGATCTTTAGCATGGTCGTTTCGTCCAACTGCAGCCATTTCTTTTGACTAAACCATAAATGAACTTGATAAGCCGCTGGGTCAAGAATATTTGCATCCCCGGCCAAGGTGGGTTCGGGTGCTTTGGCGTTCTCCGCTTTTGCGTTGTCTACCTTGGCGTTCGGCGCTGATTTTCTAAAAAGCGATAATCTCATTGACTGCTCCAGGTTTTAGTTAAGTGGTGCGAATGCCGGCCTGTGTCCTTCCGAACCGGCCGATACCATCCGCTCTGCGCCAACCGGCAATGGCGATCCGTTGCGTCGAATGGCTTGCTCGGTTGCCTCACAATGATTGAGTCCCCACGAGCTTTAAGCGTGTTCCGACTCGCTGGTCTCGACCATTATTTAGGCTTGCCCACGTTAACCGACGATCGTTGAATCTGCGTTGAATGGGTGATACGCTCGATTCCGTTCGTAGCGAGAAACCACCCATGGGCATGTCGATAAGCAATCAAAAAACCGTTCTCAGTTGTTATTTTCTCGGCGAGCCGTATGTGCTTTGCCAAGGCCGACGCATCGAAGCGCTGGCGGAAGGCAAAATGCTGGGCCTCTTAGCCTATTTAGTGATGGGGCGAGAGCGCAAACACCGCCGCGAATTTCTCGCGGAGTTGTTGTGGCCCGACCTGCCCAGCGATCAAGCCCGCGCTTATCTGCGGCATTTGTTGCATCGTTTGCAGCAAGCGCTGAAACAATCATCGGAGACATCGCCCTTGCAGGTTACCCGCGACTGGATAGGCATAGACGGCAACGCATCGATCTGGCTGGATGGCGATGCCTTCGCGGAAAACCTGAATGCCCTCGACCAAGAGCTCCAATATCTTGCGATTCAGGAAGCCAAGTTGGCTCTATATCGCGGACCGATGTTAGACGGGCTGGCGATTTCCGCTAGCGACACTTTTCAAGAATGGCTGGTCGCAGCGCGCGAGCGCTTCCATCAGCAGGCTTTGCGGTACCACGATAAACTGGCGAGCGACTGGTTGGCGCGCGGACATAGCCGCAAAGCGTTGGATTTGGCAAAACGGCGGGCCGATCTGGATGCCGCCGACGAGCACGGCCAGCGCCAACTGATGCGGCACCTGGCCGCCAGCGGCGATTTCGCCGCGGTTGACGCCACTTACCGGCGATTGGTGTCAGTATTGCGCCAGGAATTAGGCCTGGCGCCCAGCCAGGAAACGGTCGAACTTCATGCGCAGTTGCTTAGCCGCGAAAAAACTTCGCTCCAAGCTCCCGGAGCGGACCAGTTGATGGAAATCAGGCAAATTACGGTCATTTGTTGCGCGTTTTCCGCTTCGTCTCCGCCGCTTGATGAACGCTTGCCTTATCTGCGCAACGATCAAATCCGCGCCGAAGCCATTATCAAGAGCCTGAGCGGGCACGCGCTAAAAGGCTGGCATGGCCGGGTGTTCGGATATTTTGCCTATCCTCAAGCCAGCGAAAATGCCGCGTTGTCGGCGGCAAAGGCGGCTGTGCGTATTAGAGACCATTTCGAAACCGAAGTAGTGAAAATCGGCATTCATACCGGGCTATTGCTTTGCGACGGCGATATGGACGATCCCGATCCCGAGGGACAGGTATCGGCCTTGGCCATGCGGTTGGAGAGCCTAGCCGGACCGGGCGACATTCTGTTAAGCGAGACCGCCGCCGCGCTATTAAGCCGCCATATCGACAGCGAACAGGTTTCCACAGACTTTGCACCTGCCGTTCAGCGGCTAGTGCGGATCAGGCCGAGCGAACTCGGCCTGCATGCGACATTTTTCAAAAGTCGGTTTCGCGGGCGGCGGCAAGCGTTGTCGCATCTCTTTGCGGCGTGGCGCAACGCTAGACGCCGGAACGGCAGCGTGTTGCGCTTGGAAGGGGAGCCGGGCATCGGCAAATCCAGATTGATTCACGAGTTCAGCCGGCGACTATACGCTAATGCCGCGGTTTCGCTTATCTTTCGCGGCATCGCCGAACAAGCCAGCACGCCGCTGGCACCGATCAAAAATTGGTTTGCGGCCTGGGTAGATGCCGATAGCGAGACAGAACACAGTCCTTTTTTCGCTGATGACGCGGCTTATGCCGAAATGGCCCGCTTACGAGGTCTGCTGCAACCGCAATACGTCGATTCCGCTCAGGGAATAAGCGCCGCCGAGCGGGCACAATTAATCGATGAGTTGATCGAAGCGTGCCTGCACTGGGCGAATCGTCAGCCTATGCTATTGATTTTCGAGGATTTGCACTGGATGGATCCTTCGACATTGGAGTTATTGGGATTGCTATCAACGCGGATAACGTCCGCACCGATTTTGTTGATTGCCACTCTGCGGACGGAATCCGCGCAGGCTATGGCTAACTTGATACCGGGCGATAGTTTAACGCTTCAGCCCTTGGCCGACGAGGATGCCGAGGGCTTGCTGGCCGATAATTGCGATACAGCCGCGCTACAGCCAACCCAAAAACAGCGCTTGTTGCAAATGGGCCAAGGCATTCCGTTGTTTTTGGAAGAGTTGGCGTGGTCGGCGAGCGAGTCGCAGGCATCGCCGATGTCGCTGGAACAGATGCCTCCGTCCAATTTGCGGGATTTGCTGATGGCCCGCATCGATAACTTAGGCTTGTCTAAACCACTGGTGCAGTGGGCGGCGGTCTATGGACAGGAAGCAAACAAAGAGGTATTGCGCCGCTTGTGCGGTCAGCGTGACACCGATTTCGACCGTCATCTGCAAGCCCTGCTAGAGCGAGGCATCCTGGTGTATGGTCAAACCGACGCATTACAATTTCGTCATGCCTTATTGCAGGAAGCGGCGTATGCGGCGCTTCCCCAACCGGATCGGAAACGATTGCATCTGCAGGTGGCTACGCTGTGCGCATCCGGAACGTTCATACACTGCGGCCCGGCTTTGCTGGCCCGTCATTGGTCGTTGGCCGGGCGCGCCTTGGAAGCGTCGCGCGCTTGGTTGGCGGCCGGCCAGGATACTGCGCTGCAGGCCGCGTACGTCGAAACCGTCAAGCTATTGAAAAACGGTTTGGCACAGCTTACCGAGTTGGAAGAAAGCCCGCAAAAGTCGGAACTGGAAATGACCTTGCTGCAAACTCTGTGGGGCCCGCTAACGGTGACGGCAGGCTATTGGAGCGGCGAACTTCAAGAGGTTTCTGTACGCATGCAAGCCTTGAATAGCGCTGGAGATGCGCATTGGGACAATCTGTTTCGTTTGCATTGGGGAAACTGGGTTGTCAGTCTGTTTCACGCCCACGTGCGGGCCAGTTACCGGATAACGGGGCAACTTGTCGGTATCGCCCGCCAAAGCCAAAACCCGATCTTGAATGCGGCAGCCCAATACAGTAAGGGCGACACTCTGTTCTGGCGTGGCGAATTCCAGGCTTCCGCGCAGGAAGTTTCCGCAGCGCTAGGCCTATTTTCCGAATTTTCAAAGGAAGAGCAATATCGCCAATTCGGTCTGAGCCTGGATATTCTGGCTCATTCGATTTTGGCGCAGAACCTGAGTTATAGCGGGACTTTAACCCAGGCGCATGCGGTGGTCGACACCATGCTAGAGCATGCGGCACTGTCGTCCGATCCGCACGAGCAAGTGGTGGCGCAGCTGGCCGTTTGCCAACTGGCGTTTTTTCGACGCAACGCCGATAGCGCTTTGCGATGCGCCGAACAAGCCCTGCAACTATGCCAGTCTGCTGGGTTAGAGCATTGGGCGTTGATTCTGAATGCTTACCGTTATTGGGCGCTAGCCAATCGTGGCGACGATGAGGCCGCGGAACAGTTGGAACCCCTGATCCAGGCGGCAAAAGCCGCCATGCCCGCAAAAGCCGCCAGCTTTACCTTCATCCATGCCGAAACCTGCTATGCCATCGGCCGCTATCGGCAGGCGAAGCAACTGTATACACAAACACTCACGGATATTCGCACAACCGGCGAGCGTTATCGTCTGGCGGAAACCTTGTTTCGACTTGGGGACTGCGCGATGGGACTGGGGATGAGTCGAGTTCTGGCCGAACGCTACCGGCACTGGGCAAGACGGGTGGTTATGGTTCAGGATGCACAAGGTGTCCTGGCTAGATACCGACAGGAGCAACATTAGTCAACCGACGATACGCTCGTTGATGGATAAGAGTGTGGCCGTAGTTAGGATTTGGGTGTAAATAACGTCCGCATTTAATGCCCTCTCCCTCAGGGGGCAATGCCGTTAAGTTAAGAAAAAAAACACGTCGTTCCGGCAGGGATTGCCGGAACCCAGAAGCCACGAATGGCAAGGCTCCTAGTACATCCCTGTACACTGGATACCGGCAATCCCTGCCGGCATGACAGCTTAACTAAACGACATTGGGGTGATGGGGCGGAAAATTATTTGTAACCCAATCCTTAGCGATGTCAAGTTAAGGAATATACACAAAAATCACTTCTCGAAACATAAGCATTGCGGAGATTCGGTGACTCGTTTGACAGGTGCGTCGGCGGCCGATAGCTGCCGCCAAGCCTACAAGGAGGTATTGACGGCGTCCTGGCAAGCGAGTCACCGAATCTCCGCAACACTTATGTTTCGAGAGTATTTTGTGTCTATCCCTTAGGGGTGATGCGTTTTTGCGAGATGCTTTTGGATTGCAATTGTTGAGATCTCTGCGTCTAAACAAGTTACCTACTTGGCGTCCCCCTTTGAAAAAGGGGGATTGAGGGGGATTTATTTAAAAAATCTCCCCTAGCCC
>JAQTYP010000532.1 GCA_028688235.1 Methylomonas sp. | reverse complement strand
TTACTTACCTGCCGGTTTACGCGAACAATTGTATGCCCTGGGCCGGTCGCCGGCTGAGAAAACCCCGGCAGGTACCTTTGCTCGCGACATTCTGAATCGCCTGCTCATCGACCTTTCTTGGGCTTCTTCCCGCTTGGAAGGCAATACCTACAGTCGATTGGATACCGAACGCTTGATTGAATTCGGGCAGGCGGCTGAAGGGAAGGATGTCATGGAAACCCAGATGATTCTCAATCACAAGTCGGCCATTGAATATTTGGTACGCGATACCGAGCATGCCGGCGTGACGACCGAAACTATTGTGGCTTTACATGCTTTTTTATCGGATGGCTTGTTGGCGGATCCGATGAGTTGTGGACGCTTGCGAAATCGGGCGGTCGATATCGGCGGCAGTGTTTATTTGCCGATTGCCATGCCGCAACGGATTGGGGAGTTGTTCGGAATCGTCATGACCATGGCGGCGGAAATCAAAGATCCGTTTGAGCAATCGTTTTTCCTGATGGTGCATTTGCCTTACTTGCAACCCTTCGAAGACGTGAACAAACGGGTTTCGCGCTTGGCGGCCAATATTCCGCTAATTCAACACAATCTGTGCCCATTGTCGTTTATCGACGTGCCGCAACAGGCCTACGTGGATGCAGTCCTCGGCGTCTACGAGCTGAATCGAATTGAATTGTTGAAAGATGTCTATATCTGGGCTTACGAGCGTTCATGCCAGCAATACGTTGCCGTTCAGCAGCAGCTCGTGCCCCCGGATATCGTTCGATTACGATATCGAAACGAACTGGCCGAAGTAATACGAGCCATTGTCCGGGATGGAATGGCGACAGATGAAGCATCGATCTTGGCTGGTATTCCGGATTCTGTGTCTCAGGAAGACAAGCAGAAATTCATTATTTTGATACAAAACGAACTCAAGACGTTACATGCGGGAAATGCAATTCGTTTCGGGCTGCGTCCGCTGGAGTTTTCAGTATGGCAACAACAATACCAAACTGATCATGTGGAATAAGATACTTCATTACTAGATCCTTACCATCAGTTGCGCCTGGCGCCTTTTGCAACATGCGTGTAGCAGTGCTGTAGTAAAAATGTAGTGCTGCAAGGTATAAATGACGTCGATGTTGGTGTCACTGTAGTAGGGTTTAAAATTGCGAGATCTGCAAGTTGTTGATTTTATTGATTGATAAAAAACTCTATTTGACTGGGGGGCAAGTGGTCGTGGGTTCAAATCCCGCCGTCCCGACCAATTAAATCAATGACTTACAAAATGAGTTGTTGAGCAAAAACAGATAAAGTTGTTTTCGGGATAACAATCGGGATAACTTTTTTCATCTCAAGCAATGTTATCCCGATTTTGCGAAACAGATTTCGCTTAACTTCAAATTAGCGACTCATCTTCAAACAAACGCAGCCGCGTAACGATGCGCATTGAGCCTAAGCGCTCCAGCAACTCGTTCAAAATTTCGTCAGGTGTCATGCTGCGAAAATTCAAATCCAGCGTGCCGTCTTTCTGCGAGTAGACGTAGACCACTTCAAACGCAGGATTGTGCGGCCGCCGGCCGAATTCCCCATCGACCCATTCAATGCTTTGCTGGGAATAGTCTTCCGGGTAGGCAAAGAAATAATGCAACTCACCACGCCGTAAAGCCTCCACCGCCGCCGGCTTGTGGCCCATGTTCTTGCGTTTGCGCCAATAGGGCAGGCTATCGGCGTGAAAAAAACGGGTCGCGCCGCGCCAGCACTCGCCATGGTCAAAATAGGTCAACATCGCACGGTAGTAGTGGCTTGGTTGCGCCGACAGGGTGTCAATAAAGGCGGCCAACGTTTCCGAGTTGAATTGCATTTGCCATTCCGCTTCGTCGATGATGGCTTTAAAACCTTTCTCACAACTCATCTCGAAAATGTCGCGAAACTCCCCGTCCAGTTTATGACGTCGCTCTTCCGGAAGTTCGAGCCAAGCGGAAATAACGTATCCGGCTTGCCATCGGGCATGCCGGCAAAATCGAACGTCTTCAATAAGTCCCGTTCCTGGAAAAAACGCTCCAGCAAAACGCTGGGCATTTGCCGAAAAAAATCCTTGGTCGTGTAATGCCGGGCCATCCTATTCCTCCTTAATACTTAATTTAAACGTTAGTTGGATTATAAGAGACTTTCCTGTACATTGCAGTACATTCCCAGTACCGTAAATCCAGGGCAAACAGACATGGCAATCACCAAAACCACCACGCTGACCTTTCGCATCGACCCTGCGTTAAAAGAAGCGCTGCGCCTAGCGGCCGAGCGCGAACATCGCTCCCTGGCTAACATGGTGGAAGTGCTGATTCGCGATTATTGCGGTCAACACGGCATCGCCATTGCCGGTCAATCGCCCAACACCAGTAACCCAGACTAACTACGCCACACTAATACCGATTAATGGCCATCAAAAAATCCGATCTTTATTCCTCTCTGTGGGCCTCGTGCGACCAACTGCGCGGGGGCATGGATGCCAGTCAGTACAAGGACTATGTGCTGTTCATGCTGTTTATCAAATACATCACCGACAAATACGCCGACAGCGACGACTTCGCGCCGCCGGTGGTGATTCCGCCCGGCGCCAGCTTCAAGGACATGATCGCCCTTAAAGGCAAAGCCGACATCGGCGACAAGATCAACACCCAGATCATCGGCCCCTTGGTCAACGCTAACAGCCGGCTGTCGAAAAGCGACTTCCCGGACT
>JAQTYP010000531.1 GCA_028688235.1 Methylomonas sp. | reverse complement strand
TATATTCCCGCGGGCAAAGCGATGGAAATGTTCGACCGGCAAAGCATGATGGAGATAGACCTGCTTTACCACAAAGAAGCCAAGGCCGACTTGGTCGAGCGAAATATCAAACGGCGATTGATCGCCCGCCACGGCCGCGAAGACTTTACTATCGTCACCCAAAATCAGATGCTGGAGAAACTGGACTCGGTACTCAGCATCTTGACCTTGGCGGTGGGGGCATTGGGAGGCATTTCGCTGTTGGTTGGATCGGTCGGCATATTGACCATTATGACCATTGCCGTTTCCGAGCGCGTTACCGAAATCGGACTGCTGCGGGCGATAGGGGCGGAGCGTAACGTCATTTTCAAACTGTTTTTAGGTGAAGCCTTGTTGTTGAGTGTGGCGGGCGGCGCCTGCGGCGTGCTATTAGGCATAGCATTGGTTAGAACGCTTGTGCTTTTGGCGCCGGCATTGCCGTTACAATTGGCCTGGAACTACATTCTGACGGCGTTATTGTTATCCTTGTTAATAGGCGTTGCATCGGGCGTGATGCCGGCCATCAAGGCGGCACGTCTGAATCCTCTGGATGCGCTTCGGGCCGAATGAATTAAAATGTTGGCTTTGGTTTTCTCGGCTATGCTTATTCGTGCAACTTAGATTCGATTAACGGAAGTTGCTAAGGATTTGGTTTGAATTTTTTTGACGGAATCCTAAACCGCGTGACGCGCATCCCTGGCGCCAATGCGTTTCCTGTTTCCGGCAAAGATAATGATCAAAGGGGGAATCATGCTTGACGTCAGTAATTATTACGAACAATTAGTGATAGACCAACTGGCGCATTTAGCCGAAAGCGAGGAAGAGCCTTTATCCCAGACCTTTCTGGAAGATGTGGCCTGTCTGGCTTTGAATAGTTTGCCGCCCTGCTACGTGCGGCACTTGGTCGATAAAAGCGCCAGCATGTCGGAACACGATCACGAACACATGCGGGCAACCGTCGAAAAAGCCATCAAGCGGGCGATGGTACAAGTCCGCCTGCGTCCGCATGAGGGAAGAGGGGCTTAACGACTGGATATAGGCTTTACATCACGCATTGGCACGCCGCGGTACAGCTGCCGTGGCCGGCCTATTTTCAGTTCGGGGTCCGAGATCATTTCATCCCATTGTGCAATCCAGCCGACCGATCTTGCCAGCGCAAAAATGGCCGTGAACATTTCGGTGGGAATACCTAAGGCCCTCAGTACGATGCCGGAGTAGAAGTCCACGTTCGGATAAAGCTTTCTGTCGACGAAATATTCGTCTTCTAGCGCAATCCTTTCCAGTTCCATGGCCAATTTGAATAGCCCGTCGTCGTTCAGGTCCAATTCGTCCAACACCTCGTGACATGTCTGGCGCATCAGCTTGGCTCTGGGATCGTAATTTTTATACACCCTGTGCCCGAATCCCATCAGCCGAAATGGATCGTTCTTGTCCTTTGCCCTCGCCACGAATTCGCCGATGCGGGACACGTCGCCGATCTCTTCCAGCATGTTCAATACGGCTTCGTTGGCTCCACCATGGGCCGCACCCCACAGGCAAGCAATGCCCGCCGCGACGCAGGCATAAGGATTGGCGCCGCTGGAACCGGCCAATCTGACGGTCGATGTCGAGGCGTTCTGTTCGTGATCGGCATGCAGGATCAAAATCCTGTCCAGCGCGCGGGTCAAAACGGGATTGGCCATGTATTCGTCGCAGGGATCGCCAAACATCATGCGCATGAAGTTTTCGGCATAGCCCAATTTGCGTTTGGGGTAAATGAAGGGCATGCCTATGCTGTACTTGTAGCACATCGCCACGATGGTCGGCATTTTCGCAATCAAGCGTATGGCCGAAATGTAGCGATCATCGCGACAGGTGATATCCATCACGTCGTGATAAAACGCCGACAACGCACCGACCACACCGACCAGAACGGCCATAGGGTGTGCATCCCGGCGGAATCCGCTATAGAACTTGGCCAATTGTTCATGCACCATCACATGCTGGCTGACCGTCGTCACGAACTCCTTCATTTGCGCGCCGTTAGGCAACTCGCTATTCAGCAGCAAATAACAGACTTCGAGAAAATCGCACTTTTCGGCCAATTGTTCTATCGAATAACCACGATATAGCAATATGCCTGCATCTCCATCGATAAATGTGATTTTGGATGAACAGCTCGCTGTCGAGGTAAAACCGGGATCATAGGTGAAATGCCCGGTTTTCGCGTAAAGACTGCGGATGTCGATCACCGACGGCCCCAGGGTGCCTTCTATTATCGGTAGTTGATTTACTCGATCTTGATCGTTTCCCGACAGGGAAACATATTTTTCAGCCATTAAATCTCTCCTACGATTAGATTTGCCCGCATCATTGCAAGTCATGGCCTTATTCTATAGTAGAAAGGGCTAATCGGGAGCTAATTGTCACGGCAATTCTCAATTTAAGGCACTCAACATAATTTTTCTCAGCGAGGGATTGGAATGTCCAGGCCGTCAAGCATAAATCCCATAAAATTTTGCCAGCTATCTAAACAAACATAGGGGTGAGCGTCTTTAAGCCGTTAAAAAACGTCGTTCGGCTGGACAGTTTCAAGGTCGGCAACATCCTGGAATAGCCGCACGGATTAATGCCGACATGCCGCGGCCGGCGGCAAGATGGTGGACGTGGCCGTTGGCATCTCGAAAACCCTGCAAAATCAAAATAAAACCAGTGGAGAAATTGGTGGGCTG
>JAQTYP010000074.1 GCA_028688235.1 Methylomonas sp. | reverse complement strand
CAACAGGCCGAAAACTTTCTGCGCGAACAAAGCCTCGATCCGCTGGTCGTGCTGTCCGACATGAACCTGCCGGACGGGAATGCGCTGGATCTTCTGGAAAAATTGAAACCGGAAATAGACAGCAGCGAATGGATATTTCTGACCGGCTACGGCAGTGTCGCCGATTCGGTGCGGGCGGTGCGGCTTGGCGCTTACGACTTCATCGAGAAACCCTGCTCGCTGGACAGGCTCAATCTGCTGGTGGAAGGTGCCGCCCGCAGTGCCCGCGCCCAACGCCGCGTCCAACAACAAACTTACGCCCGGAACAGTCAATACAGCATCGACAACCTGTTAGGCTCCAGTCCGGCCATGGGTACATTGAGGACCATGCTCAGGCAAATCTGCAAGGTGCCGTTTTCCAGTCTGATCGTCAGCGGCGAAACCGGTACCGGTAAAGGCATGGTTGCGCGAATCTTGCATTATTCCGGTATCCGCGCCCATGCACCACTAGTCGAAATCAACTGCGCCGCATTGCCCCGTGAATTGCTGGAAGCGGAATTATTCGGCTACGAAGCCGGCTCGTTTACCGGTGCCAAAAAACGCCATCGCGGTTTATTCGAACAAGCCCACACCGGCACGCTATTCCTGGACGAAATCGGCGAAATGGATCTAGACCTGCAAAGCAAGCTGTTGAAAGCCGTCGAAGACTTACGCATCCGCCGATTGGGCAGCGAAACCGAAATCGGCGTGGACGTACAAATCATCGCCGCAACCAACCTGGATCTGGTCGAAAAGGTGAACTTAGGCCTGTTCAGACGCGACCTGTACCACCGCTTGAACGTCATCAACATTCGCGTTCCGTCGTTACGCGAACGCAAGCAAGACCTGGAACAACTGGTGCCGCAATTCATCGCCGAATGCAACCGCAAATCGGCCAAATCCGTCGACAATATTCCGGAACGCGCCTGGCAGTTGATCAAGAGCTACGACTGGCCGGGCAACATCCGCGAGCTACGCAATGTCTTGGAACGCTGCGTGTTATTAGCCACCGATCAGAATCTGCCGTCCGAATGGCTGCAATTACCCAATACCCCGGCCTCGACAGCCAGCGCCAGCTTTCTACTCGCCAATCAGCAAGGCCTGTTCATCCCGCTGGACGGCAGCCTGAGTTTGCATGACATGGAAAAATTCATCATTCAAGAAGCGCTGAACCGAACCGATGCCAACGTTACCGCCGCCGCACGCATGCTCGGCACGACTCGCGAAACCCTACGCTACCGAGTACAAAAATACCATTTGAAATGTAAATTCTAGCGCCATGGATTTGGCTGCAGATTTTTTCCTCAATTCATTGTTGATAATTGCTAAACGACTGTTACACTTCCAAGCTTCATAGAATTGATGCATTTTCAGCCAAATCCGCTCACCTAAGCAAAAGAGCCTAACCCCCCACTCAGGAGTATCGCTATGTCAGAACCTCGCTTGGCTACACTGGATTATAAGCAACTCACCTCTGGCGTAGAGTATTGTAAATCGCCTTCGGCCTGGGAGGATCAAGTCCTCTACTTTCTGATGCTGGATAGGTTTTCGGACGGCAACGAAAAAGGTTACATGGATAATGATGGCAAAATCATAAACAGTGGAACCACGCCGCTCTTCAATACAGCCGATATCCAAAACGCCACCCAATCCCAGGCCGATGCAGCCAAGTGGCGTGAGGCCGGCGGCAAATACGTTGGCGGTACGCTGACCGGCCTGAAAAGCAAATTGGGTTATTTGAAACGCCTGGGGGTCTCTGCGATCTGGATCAGTCCGGTCTTCAAACAGGTGGCGTTTCAGGAGACCTATCATGGCTATGGCATACAGGATTTCCTGCAAGTCAATCCGCGCTTCGGCAGCAACCAGGAGCTCAAAGAACTGGTCAAGGCCGCCCACGACCTTGGAATCTTGGTCATCCTGGACATCATCCTGAACCATGCCGGCAACGTCTTCAGCTACGACAGCAATCGCCAGCCCAATTACCAGGATGGCAACGGCAATTTCGATCCGCGCTGGGATGGTGAACGTTATCCCGTGAGCGGTTTCAACGAAAAATCCGGACACCCCGGCATTCCTTTCCAACGCACGGACCCTGGCAATCCCGTGGTTTGGCCGGACACGAACGATGCCGTCTGGCCGGTGGAATTCCAAGACCCGAATTTTTTCACCCAAAAAGGCCATATCTCCAATTACGATTACGATCCGGAATATCGCGAAGGCGATTTTTGCGATCTTAAAGACCTTCATCATGGTCACGGCGATGCCAATCATTACCAAGCGTCGCCTGCCTTGCTGGCGTTGATCGAGGTCTATCGATACTGGATTGCCTTTGCCGATATCGACGGCTTTCGTATCGATACCGTCAAGCACATGGACGATGGTGCCACGCGGATTTTCGGTTCTGCCATACACGAGTTTGCCCAGAGCATAGGCAAGGATAACTTCCTGCTGGTCGGCGAAATCACCGGCGGGCGCAGACGGGCCTTCGAGACGCTGGAAACCACGGGCCTAAGTGCGGCCCTGGGCATAGACGACATCCCGGCCAAACTGGAGTTTATGGTCAAGGGTTCGAGCAATCCCGAGGATTATTTCAATCTGTTTCGCAATTCCTTGTTGGTCGGCAAAGACAGCCACACCTGGTTTCGCAACAAGATCGTCACGATGTTCAACGACCACGATCAAGTCGGCCGTGCTAAGGCAAGATTCTGTGCGGACGCGGAAACGGCCAAATTGGTACTGAACGCCCTGGCTTTGAACATCTTTACGCTAGGCATACCCTGCCTCTATTACGGCACCGAGCAAGGTTTCGACGGCCACAGCTTCGACAACGAAGATCGTTTTATCCGCGAAGCCATGTTCGGCGGCGAATTCGGCTCATTCGGCTCCAAAGGCCGTCATTTCTTCGATGAAAGCCACCCCGTCTATGCCGAATTCGCCAAACTCGCGGCGATACGCACGGCGTATCCTGCCTTGCGGCGCGGCCGTCAATATCTGAGGCCGATTTCCGGAGACGGCCAGCACTTCGGCTTGCCGGTCATGCTGGGTGGACAAATCCTGTCCTTGGTGCCATGGTCGCGCATCCTCAGCGACAACGAAATCGTCGTCGCCATCAACACCGACGCCGACGCTCCTCGCAGCGCCTGGGTCACTATCGATGCCGGACTGCATAAGGCCGGGGACACGTTGACTTGCATTTACTCCAGCGATTCCGGGCAGATAGGTTCGACGGCGCTAGTCGAGGCCAGAAACGGATTGTCGATATGGCTGACGGGGCCTGCGGCCGGCGTGATTGTTTTTGCATGAGGGACTTGCAAGGATAGGGAAAACCAAGGCTATCACCTAGGGCTTCGACAGGATGCTGCGGGATTTTTTTACATCATACAATAGAGAATAAAACATGATCGGATACGTTACTTTAGGCACCAACGACATAGCCCGCGCCGCGGCGTTCTACGACGCCCTACTCGCCGAATTGGGCGCCAAGCGCATCATGGAAACCGACAGGTTCATCGCCTGGGGAACAGCGCCGAACGCGCCGGCATTGAGCGTCATCAAACCCTTCGACGGCAAGCCCGCCAGCGTTGGCAACGGGGTCATGGTGGCGCTATATGCGGAAAACAAGGATAAAGTTCAGGCCGTGTACGAAAAGGCATTGGCATTGGGCGCCAGCGACGAGGGCGCTCCCGGACCACGCGGCGATAGCGGGTTTTATGCCGCTTATTTCCGCGATCTGGATGGCAACAAACTCAACGCGTTTTTCATCGGCCTGGCTTGATTCGAAAGGGTCTTAGTCGTAAGGTGCCGTATCACATCGAACGGCGCGTCGATGAGTTTTGAATTTAGCGGAACCGGCTTCCCGTTTAAAACGGGACAAAGAGGGAGGCTTAACCTCAGACTGTCCCGGCTTAAGTTGGTAGCCGCGGAACCGAGAAATAGCTGCGTATTTGTGGGCCAATGACATCAGGCTATCGGTCTTCGCTTTCCAACTGCTGTCTGCAAGCGGACAATTGCGCATCGTATTGCCAAGCGCGTTGATGGACTTTTTTCGCAACATTCATCAGCCAGGGTTTGAATTTTTGTTGCCTGTATCCTGAGTGGCCTTCATGGTAAGCTAGATACAGATTTTGGGCATCGTGAGATGCTATGCCCAGTTTTTTGTTGCTAATCGCGCAATACCAGGCGACGAAATCGCAGCTATCGGCAAAGTCTTCGCGGTCAGCCCAATTATTACCGGTTTGCCGTTGATAATCCGACCAGGTACCATTCTGGGCTTGAGCATAGCCATAGGCGCTGCTGGAGCGAAACCACGGAATGAAGCCCAAGATCGTGGGTCTAGGCGGTTCGGCGTCCGCAACGAAGCCGGACTCCTGGTTGATGATGGACAGTTGCACGGCTATCGGCACCCCCCAACGCCGGGAAGCGTTAAGACTGGCCTGGTACCAGTCATCCTTTTCCCTGAAAATGTCGCAGATATTATGCGGATTGTGAGGTGGGATATTGGCACAGGCGGATAAATTGGCTAAGCTAGCCAAGATCAAGGGTGTTAATCTCATTCCATTCGAACGCCAAACCGATTGATTTTTGAAGTGGTGCATGCAATGACCGAAAGAGTCGAAAGGTCATACCGTAAAATGCTTGGCTGCGAGGGCCTCATATATATTGGTTACCAGGAGCACCCCATACGGGTAGTCAATCTGTCGCTCAGCGGACTGTTGGCCGAATTGAATGATGCTTCGCCCGTTCATGTCAAGAGTATTTTCAAGAGTATACAAATTTCGCCGTTAGTGGATATTTATTTGCCCAAACTCCGAGTGGCTGGCGAAGCCGAAGTGGTCAGGGCGGAGGAGGCTGAACGATGCCTTCAGATCGCCGTAGAGTTTCGCAACCTGACTTATGACATTGATGACCTGTTGTATCGGCGCAGGGCCTATCGCAAAAATATGACGGCGCACGGACAGATCATCATAACCGATGAGGTTTACGCCTTCGATACCGAAAACGTTTCGGTCGACGGATTGATGGCTTCCCTGAGCTTGAAAGTCGAGGTTCAGCCCGGCTCGATTGTCCATTTCAGTTTCAAACACCTCGAGTTACAGGGTGAAGGTCAGGTTATCTGGGTCGAGCAAGGCCCGGCTTCGACATTGTTAGGGTTGAAGTATCTGCATCTCGAGCGCGATTCCATTCCGGGTGTGCCCCATTTCATCAACAGGTGAAGACTATCAGTTCGATAAACGTTGCCGGCTTCGAGTCGACCAAAATTCCGAGGCCATGGCATGGGCGCTTTCTTGGCTGTCGGCCTTGCCCAACAATTTCAGGGCGACGGCGGCCGTGCCGATAACGGTGGCCTCGGCAAATTCGTCTGTCGATTCTCCCCGCCAAAGGGCCGTCAACTGAAGCGGGTTCAGTTCTTCCGCTTTCATATGCCTGCGGGTAAACAAGGCCGGCCATGTTTCGTCTATCAGCTCGCCGGCGGACACGCTCTGAACGAGGCATTCGACATCCGGGTTGCGTTCGGTTTCACCACCTTCACCCTTCAACACGGCCATATTGCGTTCGCCCAATAGCAGGGCGGCATGTTGGTGCACCTGTCGGTAGCTCGGATGGAAAATGCCTTGAATACTGTGGCTGGCATTGAATGGATTCAACAGTCTGACCAGAGTATGTACCGGCGAACGCAAGCCCATGACCGGTCGCAGATTGATCATGTCGTAAAGCGGCAGGCAGATGTGTTCCAGCGATAAATAACTAAAGTTTGTAGCCGAGAGTTGTTGCTCGGCTTCGGCCATCGAATGAGCGACACTTATGCCGAGTTCTGCCAATACGTTTTCGGTATAAAGCCGGCCTTGGGTATGGCCGCTGGCCCCGTGCATGAATACCTTGACGCCGTTTTCGGCCAGCAGCAGGGTGGACAGCAAAAACCACGGCAGATGGCGGCGTTTGCCGGCATAAGACGACCAATCCAGATCGATCGGTAAAGTTGGAGCATGCTTAAAGCTTTCTCTGACGGCCGTTACAAAACCGGCCAGTTCTTCGCAAGTTTCCTCCTTGATACGCATCAGCATTAAAAAAGCGCCTAACTGAATAGGCAGCACTTCGTTCGCCAGTATCATCTTCATCGCCCGATAAGCTTCGTCCTGGGTCAATGGGCGCGCGCCCTTTTTGCCTTTGCCCAAAATTTTGATGAATTCGGCGAAGGGATGTTCTTGTTCTGTCAGACTCATGATAGTGATAGTGGATAATAGTGGTCGGTCAACAACGCGGCGAAAATCAGCATCAAGTAAACAATCGAATAGCCGAAAGTGCGCATCGCGGTTTTATTGTCTTTTTTTAGCATCATTTGCACGGCGTAATATAAAAAGCCCAGACCCAGTACGATGGCGGATAAGAGATAAATCAGGCCGCTCATACCCGTCAGGTAAGGCAATAGCGTCGTGATCAGCAGCAAAATCGTATACAGCAAAATTTGCAAGCGGGTGAATTCGACGCCGTGGGTGACAGGCAGCATAGGAATTTCGACTTTGGCGTATTCGTCTCGGCGGGCGATCGCCAGCGCCCAGAAATGCGGAGGGGTCCAAACGAAGATAATCAATACCAACAGCAAAGCATGAGGATGAATTTCGCCCGTCATGGCCGTCCAGCCGAGCAGCGGCGGAGCGGCCCCGGCGATGCCGCCGATCACGATATTTTGCGGCGTCAATTTTTTCAAGTAAACGGTGTAAATCACCGCATAACCAATCAACGATAGAAAAGTCAGGAAGGCCGTCAATGCATTGACCATCAAAATCAATAGCACCATCGCGACAGCGCCGATGGTGCCGGCAAAAATCAATACCTGATGCGACTTCAATTCGCCCTTGGGTAGTGGCCGGTTTTTGGTGCGAGTCATTTCGGCATCGGCTTTTTGATCGATGAAATGATTGATGGCGGCGGCCGAAGAGGCGGCCAGCGCGATGCCGACGGTGCCGTATAAAAATAGACTCAACGGCGGCAAGCCGGGCACGGCCAACAGCATGCCTACGATAGCGGTAAACACGATTAAAGCCACGACCCTGGGTTTACAGAGTTCGTAATAATTTCTCCAGGATAATTTCGTGCTTTTATCTGTCATTCGATTCCGAATAGTTAAGAGGCCATTAAAGCTATAGAATAACAGTGAACCTTTGATTATTGAAATCGTCACAGGCGTTCATTTTTCTAACAACGAGGGAGTCATGAAATTGGAATTGATGAAACCGGCAATAGCGGCGGCCATGCTGCTTTGTCCCGCAATATCGGCTCATGCCGAGGAAGGCAATATACGGGAGCAAACGTTCGCCAACGGCTTGAAAATACTGGTAAAAGAAGACCATAGGGCCCCAGTGGTGGTATCGCAAGTCTGGTACAAGGTCGGTGGCAGCTACGAGCCTGGCGGCATCACCGGCATTTCTCATATGTTGGAACACATGATGTTCAAGGGCACGAAGCAATATCCCGCCGGCGAATTTTCCCGCATCATCGCCGAGAACGGCGGCCAGGAAAACGCCTTTACCGGCAACGATTACACGGCTTATTTCCAGACGCTGGAAAAGTCGCGCCTGGAAATCAGCTTTAAACTGGAAGCCGACCGGATGCGCAATCTGGATCTGAAAGCCGAAGAGTTGGAAAAAGAACTGCAGGTCGTCACCGAAGAACGCAGGATGCGCACCGAAGACAAACCGCGCGCCAAGACCCAGGAACAATTCAACGCCGTGGCTTTTACCAACAGCCCCTATAAGAATCCGGTGATAGGCTGGCCATCCGATATCGAGAACTACAAGATAGACGATTTGCAGGCCTGGTATCAGCAATGGTACGCACCCAATAATGCCACCGTCGTCGTCGTCGGCGACGTCGATGCCGAACAAACGGTTAAATTAGCCGAACAATATTTTGCGAACCTTAAGCCTAGCGATATCAAGCCGATCAAAGCGCAGGCGGAAATCGAACAAAAAGGCCAGCGAAAACTCACCGTCAAGGCCCCGGCCAAACTGCCGTATCTGATGATGGGCTACAAGGTGCCTGTGCTGAACAGCGCCCCACTCGAATGGGAGGCTTATGCACTGGAGGTGTTGGCTGGAATTCTGGATGGCGGCAATAGTGCACGCTTGTCGTCTCGCCTGATACGCGGCTCGCAGATCGCGGTCTCTGCGGGCGCCCAATACGACTTGAATGCGCGCCTGCCAGACGTATTCATGCTGGAAGCCACCCCGGCCGAAGGCAAAAGCGTATTCGACCTCGAGTTTGCATTGAAACAAGAGATTTATCAATTGCAAAACGAATTGGTCGGCAAGGAGGAATTGCAACGGGTCAAAGCCCAGGTCTTGGCCAACGACATTTATCAAAAAGATTCCAATTTCTATCAGGCAATGGAACTCGGCTTATTGGAAACGGTGGGCTTAGGCTGGCAAAAAGCCGGCCAATACGTCGACAAAATCAATCGGGTCACAGCGGAACGAGTGCGGGAAGTCGCGCGTAAGTATTTGATCGAAGATAGCTTGACCGTCGCTTATCTCGATCCGCAACCGATTACTGAAACCACTAAGGCCGGCAAAACGATAGGAGGTCGCCATGCGAATTAATTTAACAGCTTTGTTTTTGTTATTGCTGAGTCAGTGCAGTTGGGCCGGCGTTCACATCGAGCATTGGCAAACCGAGCAAGGCACTCGGGTTTATTTCGTGCAAACGCCGAGCCTGCCCATGGCCGATATTCGCGTGGCTTTCGATGCCGGTAGCGCTCGCGACGGCGACCAATTCGGCTTGGCCGCTTTGACTTCGGCGATGCTGGATACCGGGGCCGGCGATTGGAATGCAGACGCCATTGCCGACCGTTTCGAGTCGGTTGGCGCGATGTTTTCGGCCGGCGTTTCCGAGGATATGGCTTGGTTGTCCTTGCGCACCTTGACCGATAAAGACTTGTTCGATAAAGCTTTTATGACTTTTCAGGCTATTTTGACCAAGCCGAACTTCAACGAAGAGGATTTTCAACGCGAAAAGAACCGTACTTTAGCAGGCTTGAAACACCGTGAGGAGTCTCCCGGCGCCTTGGCTAACATTGCTTTCCTAAAAGCGCTGTATCACGATCACCCTTATGCTCATCCCGAAGAAGGCATGATAGAAACCGTAGCCGGCTTCGAATCCGACGACCTTAAGGCCTTTCATAAACAGTATTATGTCGCGGCCAATGCCATCGTCGTCATCGTCGGCGATTTGAGTCGGCAACAAGCCGAACAGACTGCGGAAAAACTAATTGCCGGCCTGCCTGTCGGTGAAAAGTCGACCGAGATTCCGCCGGTGGCATTGCCGACTCGAGCCGGCATGCAGCATATCGATTTTCCGTCGACACAAACCCATGTATTGGCCGGCATGCCCGGAATGCATCGCAAAGATCCGGATTATATTGCGCTGTATGTAGGTAACCACATTTTCGGCGGGGCCAGCTTGGTATCTAAACTGTTCGACGAAGTCCGGGAAAAACGCGGCTTGGCTTATAGCGCGGGCAGCCAATTCATGCCCTTGTATCGCGAAGGTCCGTTCGTCATGAGTCTGCAAACCCGTAACGATCAAACCGAACAAGCGATAGCGGTGATGGATGCCACGTTGAACGATTTCATCAAGAACGGCCCTAGCGAAGCCGAATTGCTGGCGGCCAAGAAAAATATCACCGGCGGCTTTGCGTTGCGTACCGACAACAACAGCAAGTTGACCGAATACGTGACGATGATAGGCTTTTACCAGCAACCTCTGGATTATCTGGATACTTTTCCGGCCAAAGTCGAGGCACTGACGGTTGCCGATATCAAGGATGCCTTCCAGCGCCGGATAAAACCGCAGTGGTTGCAAACCGTTACGGTCGGCGGAACCGGCAGCAAAAACGCCGCACCGGATAGTGGCCAATAAGGATGAGCGGCAGCCTGCGCATCATCGGCGGCCAATGGCGTAGCCGGGTCATCGCATTCGACGATGCACCCGGTTTACGGCCGACGCCGTCACGCGTTCGGGAAACCTTGTTCAACTGGTTGCAAGCCGATGTGGCGGGTAGCCGTTGCCTGGACCTGTTTGCCGGCAGCGGCGCACTCGGTTTCGAGGCTGCATCGCGCGGGGCCAAGCAAGTCGTACAGGTCGAAAACAATCCCAGGACGTGTCAAAATCTCGAGGAGAATGCCGCAATATTGCAAGCCGGGCAAATTGAGGTGGTACAGGCCGACGTGCTGTTTTTTTTGCAAAGTTGCCGCGCAAGTTTCGATGTGGTCTTTCTCGATCCTCCTTTTGCGCAAGGGCTGGTGCCGCCGATATGCTGTCAGCTCGATCGTTCCGGACTGGTGGCGCCTTACGGCAAAATTTATATCGAAACCGAGCGTGCGCTTAAATTGCATGACTTGCCGGACACCTGGCGGCTTCTGAAACATAAAGTCGCAGGGGATGTCGGTTACAATCTGTACCAGCGCCAATAAGCGCGGCCAAGCAGTCGGAAATCGACTGATTTTATCGGGCGGATGCTTTAAAATCCGCCCTCCCAATGTAAAACGAATCTCATGCAAATTACCGCAATCTATCCGGGCACCTTCGATCCGGTTACCAATGGCCATCTTGATTTGATCCACAGAGCCTCCAGACTTTACAGGCATGTCATCGTGGCAGTAGCGGAGAGCCGGGGCAAGCTGCCCTTGTTCTCATTGGAGGAGCGAGTCCATCTGCTGGAAATGGTAGTCGAGGGATTTAGCAATGTCGAAGTGATAGGCTTCGATAATCTGCTGGTCGAGTGCGCCAAACAACATCGGGCCAGCGTGATCATCCGTGGCTTGAGGGCTGTATCGGATTTCGAATACGAATTCCAGTTGGCCGGGATGAACCGCAAGCTGTATCCCGAGGTCGAGACCCTGTTTCTAACGCCATCCG
>JAQTYP010000530.1 GCA_028688235.1 Methylomonas sp. | reverse complement strand
TCAACGAGCCGTTCATCATGAACTTCATGTTGCCGGTGCCGGATGCCCCCTTACCTGAGGTCGAAATCTGCTCGGACAAATCAGCGCCGGGACAGATTTTTTCCATCGCGGAGACGCGATAATTCGGCAGGAATATCAGTTTGAGCTTGTCGCCAACCTCGGGGTCGTTGTTGATGACATTGGCGACATTGTTGATCAACTTGATGATCTTCTTCGCCATCACGTAGCCCGGAGCAGCCTTACCGCCTATCAACACGCAACGGTCCACCCAATTTTGAGTATCGCCGCGTTTGATCCTGTCGTACAAATGAATCACGTGCAGCACGTTCAACACCTGCCGCTTGTATTCGTGTATGCGTTTGACCTGCACGTCGAACATGGCATCGACGTTAATATCGATATCCAGCTCGGACTTTTTGAAATCGACCAGACGCTGCTTGCTGGCCTGATTCAAATCCCGCCACTTTTTCCTGAAGGCCGCATCTTCGGCATAGGGTCTGAGTTTGGCTAATTCCGACAAATCGGTAATCCAGGCGTCTCCTATGGTCTCGGTAAGCAATTCCGCCAATTCCGGATTACACCCGGCCAGCCAACGCCTGGGCGTTACACCGTTGGTTTTGTTGTTGAACTTGTGCGGCCAGAATTCGTAAAAATCCTTGAACAGTCCTTCTTTCAACAACTTGGAGTGCAATTCGGCAACCCCGTTAATCGAAAAACTGCCGACTATCGCCAGATAGGCCATCCTGACCTGTTTTTCGTGTCCCTCTTCTATCAACGACATTCTGGCCTGCCGCTCGCCGTCGCCGGGCCAACGGGCGGACACTTCCGCCAGAAAATGCGCATTGATTTCGAAAATGATTTCCATCAGGCGCGGCAACAGACTTTGCATCAAATTGACCGACCATTTCTCCAAGGCCTCGGGCAACAAGGTATGGTTGGTATAGGCCATGGTATTGCGCGTGATGTTCCAGGCCTCGCTCCACGATAAACCATGGATATCCATCAGTAGACGCATCAATTCGGCCACGGCGATGCTGGGATGGGTATCGTTCAATTGAAAGCAATTTTGCTCGGCAAAGTTAGCAAAATTCCGTCCGTGCCGCCCTATCCAGTTGGCAATGACGTCTTGCAGACTGGCCGAAGCCAACAAATATTGCTGCTGCAGACGTAGAGCCTTACCGTTTTCGTTGGCGTCGTTGGGGTAGAGCACCATCGTGATGTTTTCGGCCGTGTTTTTCTCGGCCACGGCCTCGGCATAGTCGCCGGCATTGAATTCCTGCAGATTGAACTCTTCGGTAGCGATCGCCTTCCATAGTCGCAAGGTATTGACCGTACCGTTTTTATAGCCGGGAACGGGAATATCGTAAGGCATCGCCAATACATCCTGGGTATTGACCCAGCTGGTGCGCTTGCGGCCGTATTCGTCGCTATGAGTTTCCGTGTGGCCGCCGAATTTGACGCGAGTCATGTATTCGGGACGCTCGATTTCCCAGACGTTGCCGTTACGCAGCCAGTGATCCGGCTTTTCGACCTGTTCGCCGTTGACGATTTCCTGGGTGAACATGCCGTATTCGTAACGCAAGCCGTAGCCTGTCACCGGCAGTTGCAGCGTCGCGCAGCTATCGATGAAGCACGCCGCGAGCCTCCCCAAGCCGCCGTTGCCCAGGCCGGCATCGGGTTCGCTTTCCAACAGTTCTTCCATTTCCAGACCCATGTCGTACAAGGCCTGAGTAACCTCGTCGTCTACGCCCAAATTCAACATGGCATTGCTTAGCGAGCGCCCCATCAGGAATTCCATCGATAGATAAAAGGCCTTCTTGCAGTCTTCGTTGCGATAGACGTTATAGGTCTTTTTCCAGCGCTCCACTATCCTGTCGCTGATAGCCAAAGACAAGGCCTCATAGGCATAGTGCGGGGAACGGCAGTTTTCGTCGCGTCCCAATCTATGGCTGTAGTAATGCTTGAAATCGGCGGTGATGTGCTCCTTTTTCATCCCCAGCTTGGGTAATTTGGTGATGTCGGATTTCGGACTACTCTTGTTGAAGACTTTATGTGGCATCGTTTTACCCTTCCCGTAGTAGCGATTGGAATTTAGTCGGATACTCATGAGCGGCCGATCACCCGTTTACCGTGACCCCGCCGCCGTCTGATTCCATGCCCAATAATAGCCGAATTTTCAGCTCAGTTTGCCATGGCACTGCTTGTATTTTTTACCCGAACCGCAAGGGCAAGGGTCATTGCGGCCGACTTTCTCCGCCGCTCTGGTATAGGGTTGCTCGCCGCGTTCCGCTTGATCGTCGGCCGGCGCGTCCTGATCCGCCTCGAATGCCGAATGCGCCTCCGCATGCTCGTAATGCACCTCCAGCGGAGCCTGACGTTGTTCGTCTATGGCTTGCACGTCTTCCTCGCGGGTTACCTGAACCTTGGCCAATATGGCGACGACTTCCGACTTGATGTGATCCAGCAAGGCGTTGAACATCTGGAAGGCTTCGCGCTTATATTCCTGCTTGGGGTCTTTCTGGGCATAACCGCGCAAATGTATGCCTTGGCGCAATTGATCCATCGCCGCCAGGTGTTCCTTCCAGGCGTTATCCAACACTTGCAGCATGACCGATTTTTCGAAATGGCGGATCACGTCGGCACCGATAGCGGTTTCCTTGGCCTTGGCTTCTTCCGCGGCCTTGTCTATGACCAACTGGCGTATGCGCGGCTCGTTCAGGTTGCGATCCGCATCGACCATG
>JAQTYP010000073.1 GCA_028688235.1 Methylomonas sp. | reverse complement strand
GTCACGTATGCCGAAGCGTTGAACAGCGCGGCACCGCCGCGTAGCGTCAAGGCATAAGCGCCGAGCCGTTCCCGTATCTTCAGCGTGACTTGATCGCAGGTAAAGGAAAACTGACGCAACGCATCTTCGTCTATGCATTGTTTGACGTAAAAGCTGGTGACGCCGGTGCCGGCTAACCCCAAAACGAGCATCGTCCAAGCGAGCAATAATGGCTTGGTGTTTTTTTTCATGAGTGGGTAACGGGCTCGGGCCTTATTCGATAGGAAAACCGGCTCACTATAGCAAAGTCGTTGTGGATTGCCACGCGCCAACTGCGCACCACCGTCATACCCTTGAAATCAAGGCCGGCACACGGCTTACATTTCTAACAAGCATCCTGATCCGAAATTTGTAGTGGCTTTTCGATTCGGTCGCTCGAACGATTTACTTTATGGCATTGGCAAGAAAGGGAACCGGTGCTTGAAAAATTCGACAGCCTTCGGGGCGCTTTCCATCGCTGAAACGACATACTTCCCGGCTGCGTCCCCGCCAAGCGCATAATATCCGAATGCACCTCCGCCAATAGCAACAATGCCGACCGCTGCCCCGCCTAAAGCAAGGCCGCCCACGGCGAGGCCTCCCAGCGCAATCAAACCAAGCGATAAGCCACCCAGCGAGACTATGCCAACCGCAAGACCGCCGCTCGCAACGATACCGGCGGCCATACCACCGATGGCAATAAAGCCTCTAGCGGTGTCGCCGACGGCGATGATGCCTTGCGCATGGCCGCGCATCTCGCCCTTCTGCATATCCGGCCCGATGGCGATATCAACGAGCGGAAGCCCGAATAACCTCGTATCCGATCGTTTACGAATACCGCGATATATTTGTTGTTGCATCTTAATCTCCTAGTCAGTCAATCTAACGCTCATGAAGGCATGACATACACCCCGGTCAAAAAAGTCGGAAATGCGCATGGTCGCGATAATAGCTTTTGCATCGCGACGAATAAAGCCAGATATTTTTTAAGGTATTATTTTGCGAGTGCTCGAACATGGATTTTTGGCAATTTCAGATCAAAACAGCTTCTTTTTTGGGCAAGGAGCGCCCCTGAGCGCTACGATTACCCGCTGTATACAACCAATGATATAGAGCAACACTATAAAACTAAGGATTCCGCTAAAAATCATTTCGGGAGTTATACCTTTCGCACTTCAAAATTCGGCACATCCACTCCCTCGCCCTCCGAAGGGTGTCGCAAAAGCTCCCTCTCCTCGCGGGAGAGGGCGGGGTGAGGGAATCAAAAAACCGAAATTTGAAGTGCGATGACTATATTTTTAGCGGAATCCTAAGATTCAACCGACGCCCCTCCCGTGCTAAGATTCCGAGGTTTTTCCGCATTACACTATCATCGGACAGGAACCGAACATGCCAGTCACGAACCATCGTTTATCCTCCATTCTTCTCTGGACCAGCGTCGCGGTGGCCGGCGCGTTTGCCGTGGGCGGCCTCGCGCTGCAACGCGGCGAAACTATCAACAGCATGTGGATAGTCGCAGCCGCCGTCTGCGTCTACGCCTTGGGCTACCGCTTTTACAGTGCCTTCATCGCCGCCAAGGTGTTGGCGCTGGACGCCAGCCGGGCGACGCCGGCCGAGCGCTTCGACGATGGCCGTGACTTCATGCCTACCCATAAATGGGTGGTATTCGGCCACCATTTCGCCGCGATCGCAGGGCCGGGGCCGTTGATCGGTCCGACGCTGGCCGCGCAATTCGGCTATCTGCCCGGCACTTTGTGGATATTGGCCGGCGCAGTACTGGGCGGCTGCGTGCAGGATTTCGTGACCTTGTTTTTCTCGGTACGCCGCGACGGCCGTTCACTGGGCCAGATGGCCAAGGACGAACTCGGCGTTATCGGCGGTACGGCCGCCATGCTCGGCGTCATGACCATCATGATCATCTTGATAGCCGTACTGGGTTTGGTCGTCGTCAATGCAATGAAGCACAGCCCATGGGCTACCTCCACCGTCGCCGCAACGATACCGATTGCGGTATTGATGGGCATTTATCTGCACAATCTGCGCCCCGGCCGCGTCGCCGAAGCGACGCTGATCGGCGTGGCCTTATTAATATTCGCCGTGGTCGGCGGCGGCTGGATAGACGAAAACCAGACCATTCGCGGCTGGTTCGATTACGATGCCCCGCAACTGGCGGTCATGGTGATCCTGTACGGCTTCGCCGCCGCGGTATTGCCGGTCTGGCTGCTGTTGGCCCCGCGCGATTATCTGTCCACGTTCATGAAGCTGGGCACGATAGCCGCATTGGCGATTGCCATCGTCGTATTGCGCCCGGACCTGAAGATGCCGGCCCTGACCCAGTTCGTCGACGGCACGGGCCCGATCTTCGGCGGCAAACTGTTCCCGTTCGTGTTCATCACGATAGCCTGCGGGGCGATCTCGGGATTCCACGCGCTGATTGCTTCAGGCACCACCCCTAAGCTCCTGGCGAACGAAACCGACGCCCGCTTCATCGGCTACGGCGCGATGATGATGGAATCCTTCGTCGCGATCATGGCGATGATAGCCGCATCGGTATTGGAGCCCGGCGTATTCTTCGCGATCAACAGCCCGGCTGGCATCGTCGGCAAGGAAGCGGCCGATGCGGTCGCCAAGATCAGCGCCTGGGGTTTTCCGGTTTCTGTCGAGCAAATGCAGATCTTGGCGCAAACGATGGGCGAATCGACGCTGTTCGCCCGTACCGGGGGCGCGCCGTCGCTGGCGGTCGGCATGGCCAGCTTGTTCGCGCAGGTCTTCGGCGCTCATCTGCTGGCGGCCTGGTACCACTTCGCCATCATGTTCGAAGCCTTGTTCATCCTGACGACGCTGGATGCCGGCACCCGCGTCGCCCGTTTCATGCTGCAAGACATGCTGGGCAATTTCGGCATCGGCGCAGGCAAATCCAACCACTATGCCAGCATTTTGCTGACTAGCGGCACAGTGGTCGGCGCCTGGGGCTATTTCTTATACATGGGCACCATAGACCCATTGGGCGGCATCAACAGCCTGTGGCCCTTGTTCGGCATCGCCAACCAAATGCTGGCGGCCATTGCGCTTTGCGTCGGCACGACGATACTTGTCAAATCCGGCAAACTGAAATACGTCTGGGTCACCGCGCTGCCGTTGAGCTGGCTGATCGTCATCACCAGCGCGGCGGCCTGGGAAAAACTGTTCTCCGAGGATTTGCGAGTCGGCTTTTTGTCCCACGCAGGCGACTTGTCGGATAAGCTGACCGCAGGTTCGCTGGCATCCGACATGGCCGGAAAAGCGCCGCATCTGATCTTCAACGATTATCTGAATGCAGGCCTGACCGGTTTGTTCATGTTGATCACCTGGTTACTGGTAGCGGACATGCTACGCATCGTTTATTGCGTGATCGCCGGCAAACCTCATCCGGTGAGCAGCGAATCCGAACACATACCCAGCCGGCTGGTCGAAGAATGGGTCAGGGATTAAATGCCCTCGTCGCGACGAAGGCACAGATCCCACCATGACTTTCAGAGTAATACACATCTGTGGAGGGTGTCGTAAAAGTCAAAATGTAGGTTGGGCAGAGCGGAGCGAAGCCCAACAAAATCAGAATGTTGGGCTTCACTGCATTCAGCCCAACCTACCTTTTACGACAGTCTCCTGTGTTGGGTATCCGTCATTCCGGAAGGGATTCATGTCGGGCTATCCAGCCGGACTCCAGGGGAAATGCCGAGCTGGTTTAGCTTGAGTTTTAAAGTTTCGAGCGTGATCGGTTTCTTAAGAACGGCGTCGGCACCAAGACCTAAAACGGCATTCAGGTACATGGCGTTGCTCGATACGGCTATTATTTTCGGCTTGTCCGCCATTTTTGTAATCTCATGGATAGTTTCTATGCCTTCCTTTTCCTCCATGAAAATGTCGATCACGCAGGCAGCCGGCCGATAACTGAAAATTTGTCTGGCCACCCTTTTGCCGGACTCCTCCTCAATCACCTCGAATCCCAGTTGTTCGAGATGCCTTTTGATGATGGTCCGGAATATCGTATCGTCGTCGGCGACAAGTATGTAAGTCATGATGGTTGTTCTCCCTGTTGGGCATTGATCAAACCGCCGGCGGCATTCATCAACTGCCTGAGCGCCGTATCCAACACGCGATAACGGGCATCGATGTCCGGTGCGTTAGCATTAATGGCCTCTTCCAAGGCTGCAGCCGCATCGCGTAGTGAAACCGCGCCGATATTGGCCGCTTGTCCACGCAGCTTGTGAACCTGCCTGGAGGCTTTGCGGGTTTGCCCACTATCCAATAATATGCCTATTTGATTCGACGCCCCGCTATTATCGGCGAAAAACAAGCCTAGCAGTTCCTTGAAAAAACGAAAATCGCCGCCCACGATATTGGCCGCTTCTGGCTTGTCGATGCCATCGATCTCCGGCCAGTCCTCGGCCGAGAAAGAAAACCCGGCGCATTGGACTTGCGTTTCCGCTCTAGCCAAGGCCGGAACGATAGGCAGCGGCTTGCCGCGAGTTCGTTCGACATGATGGCGGAGCATACGCACCAACTTGTGCGGCTCTATCGGTTTGCCGAGAAAATCGTTCATCCCGGAAGCGGAAGCCCGTTGTTGCTCGGTCGTGGTGGAGCCAGCGGTCAGGGCAATAACCGGAAGTTTATCCAGAGCAATGCTCTCTCTAATTTGCCGGGTGGTTTCGCAGCCGTCCATACCAGGCATCTGCAGATCCATCAGCACGATATCGAAAGCCTCGGCATTACCTTTTAGCATGGCGAGTGCCTTTTCACCCGATTCACAAAGAGTGGAAACCGCGCCCTCCTGGTCGAGTATGCGTTGCGTGACCTCGAGGTTGATGTGACTGTCATCCACCACCATCACGCGAATGCCTTCCAGCCACTTGCAATGGCCGTCGTCGACTATCGTGCTGTCGATGACGCGGGAAAAATCGCAACCCTTCGCCACCACCGCCTCGTTGACATGATTGAACAGCGTGGAAGGATCGACCGGTTTGGTGAGTATGCTATTGGGCCGGTTGTCCGTCATCGCGCGTATCAGCGCATCCCGGTCGTATGCCGTAACCATGATGACGGAAGGCATCAAAGCTTCACCTATACGCCGCTTCAGTTCGGATAATGCCGCCAGGCCATCCAGTTTCGGCATACGCCAATCCAACAATATGCAGTCGATAGGCTTTTGCTGGATCGAGCGTCTTTCGACCGCGGCTAGCATGGCCTCGCCGTTATCGACGGCTTCGACCTCCCAGCCGAAATTCTCGCACATCCTGATCAACAGATTGCGGTCGTTGTCGGCATCTTCCGCCACCAATATCCGCAACAACTGGCTGGGTGTAACTTGCGTACCGACCGAAGGAAGTTCATCCGAGACGGCGAACGGAAGTTCCAACCAAAATCGGGAGCCGCGCCCGACATCGCTGCTCATGCCGACCGAACCCTTCATGAGCTCCGCGAGCCGCTTGACGATGGATAGCCCCAGCCCCGTGCCGCCGTATTGACGACCGGTAGAGGAGTCGACTTGGCTGAAGGGCAGGAACAACTTGGCCTGAGCCTCCGGGGCAATGCCGATACCGGTGTCGATCACGGTAAACCGAAGGCGCACATTCTTGTTTTCGATATCTTGGCTTACGAGTTCGACCCCAAGCGACACGCGACCCGCTTCGGTAAATTTGATGGCATTGTTGAGTAAATTGACCAGCATCTGCCGCAGGTGGGTACCGTCGGCCACCACGGCTTGTGGAATCTCGCCGGGCAGCTCAGGGATGTCGAGCAAAAGACCTTTACCGGCAGCGATGGCGGAAAACATGATCCCGAGATCGTTCAAAACGTCCTGGAGCATGAAGGTTTGCTGCTCCAGGGCCAACTCGCCGGCCTCGATCTTGGAGAAGTCCAATATGTCGTTAATCAAGGTCAACAGATTCTTGCTCGCCACCTCGATGATATTCAGATCGCGCCGCTGTTCCTGGCCCAGATCGTTCAAGCCCATCAGGTAAGTCGTGCCGATGATGGCGTTCAACGGCGTGCGAATTTCGTGGCTCATCGTGGCCAGAAAAGCGCTCTTGGCCTGATTGGCGGCTTCCGCATCCAGCTTGGCCTTGGCCAAGGCGAGTTCCGCCAGTTTGGCCGCGGTAACATCCCTGGCAATTTTCGAAACGCCGACGATGCAGCCTTGGTTATTACGAATCGGCGACAGGGTGACGGAAACATCGATAGTCCTTCCATCCTTACAAATCCTAAGCGTTTCGAAATGATCGACGACCATGCCTTGACGAATTCGATTCAGAATTTCATGTTCTTCCTGCAACCTGTCGGACGGAAAAATGACGGTCAAAGGGCGACCTATCATTTCCCCCGCCGAATAACCGAATATTTTTTCGGCGCCGGGATTCCAACTGGTGACGATGCCCTCCAACGACTTGCTGATGATCGCATCGTCGGACGATTGCACGATGGCCTCGAAACGCTTGGCTTGATCTTCCGCCTGCTTGCGTTCGGTGATATCGCGTATGGTTTCTATGGCCCCTGCCCTCTCGCCGGCGGCGTTGAACAGCGGCGCGGCGATGGCCCAGACATAGGCGCCCTTGCCGCCGAACACCTTGGGCACGAAGGTCTCCGCATACAGGGCGCCGCCCTTGCGGACGATGTTGAAGTACTTGCCTTCCAGTTCGACATCTTCGACATCGAGCAGATCGATCAGTTGCTTGCGACGCTCCCCGTAAAAGGGCAGCGAATAGGCATAATCCCCATGACCGATGATGTCCTCGGCCTCGACGCCGGACATTTCTTCCATGGCTTTGTTCCAGGCGATGACCACCTTGTTTTCGTCGACGACGAAGGTGGCGTCGGGCAGAAAATCGATAATGTCGAACAGCCGTCGCCGGGACTCCTCCAGAGCGGCTTCCATGGTTTTTCGCTCGCTAATATCCCGCCAGGAGACAAACAGCACTTGGCTCCCTTCGTGGACGATGACCGAAACGGCAACCTCCGCCCAAAAATCCTCGCCGTCTAAGCGGCGGTGCAGCCATTCGAAGCGGTGGCCATGCCGGTGTAGCGATTCGGCGATCTTTTTCGCCGCGGCACCCTCGGAGGTCTCGCCGCTAGGCTGGAGCATCGGAGATAGCCGGTCCGGCGTCATGCCGAGTATCTGTTCGCGTGTGCCGCGCAACATGGTTTCGGCAGCACGGTTGCAATCGATGATCCTGCCGCCATCCCTAGACATGATCAGGTAGGCATCCGGCGAATTGTCGAACAGCCGTTGGTAGCGTTCCTTCAACTGGGCGATCTCGGCCTCGCGAGCATGGCGTTCCGACACGTCACGCGTCGACGCATAGAGATGAGGCCGCCCGTCGAGCACGATGCCCTTGGCGTTGATCTCGGCGTCGAAGATCGAGCCGTCCTTGCGTCGGTGTCGGGTTTCGAAAGTAGCCGGCTGCCGTATCAGGGAGCGAACGAATTCGGGGAAGCGGTCGCGGGGGATGGCGGCATCCCAGTCGACCACGTTCAAGCGCGAAGCTTCTTCTTGGCTATAACCCAGCATGCGCGCGAAGGACTGGCTGAGTTCGACGACGTTGCCGTCTTCGTCGAGGATATGTACGCCGTCGCTGGCCGTTTCCAGCAAGGTCTGTAACCGCTTGGAGGTATTACGCAGAGCCGTTACATCATATAGCGTTACCAATGACGAACATCGATCGCCGTCCGGGATGGACGTCGCTTCCACTTGCACGATGCAGACACGACCATCCTTGCAACAGATATCGACCTCCAGGGGCTCGCCCTTCTCTCCGGAACTGGCCTGTTCCATCCGCATGGTCCATTGCTCAACCACCCTACGCCGATAGTCGGGATCAGGATAGGCTTTGGGCCACCAATCCTCCAGAGTCGGAATATCGTCCTGGGTATAGCCGAAAGTGTGTATGAAAGCCGGGTTGAGATAGAGTATTGGATGAAGGATTTTGCCAGACTCCGGCGTCTGCCCGCCTTCGGCAAAGACGGCCATAGGTAGCGGCGAATTGTGCAGGATGGTCTGATTGAAACTCAAGGCATGACCAGGTGTCGGGTGCGTTCGGCGACCAGGCGCTCCAATTCTTCCTGGCTTTGTTTACGACTAGTGATGTCTTCGAACAGGCCGACGAAACGGTGTTGGTAATGGCTGTCGTCGAGAAAGGACGTCTCTTGGTCGTCAAAGCGCTTCTTCATAAAAACCTCGAGGTCGGATTTCTTGACCCGGTGCGGGTTGATGTAGACAAACCTAAAAACCACAGCTAATCCACGAAAAGCACGAATTCAATCGGATGTAGGATGGGCTGACATCAGGAAGCCCATCATTCAAACGATGGGCTGCGCTTTCGCTTAGCCCATCCTACAATCGACACAATTTACAAAACGGGAAGTTATTTTGGACGGAATCCTTAGCAACTATTCGAAATTTTTCGTGATTTTCGTGGCCGAAATGATTTTCATAGGATAAAGACGTCGCGCGCCTATGCCGCCGATGAAACCAGGAACGACGGCGGAAACTGCTTCCGCCGCCGTGAACGGACTATTCGGCGCGGGATGTCAGTATCGCAACGGCCGGCAGTTCTTTCCCTTCCAGAAACTCCAGGAAGGCGCCGCCGCCGGTCGAAGTATAGGACACTTTGTCCGAGATGCCGTATTTGTCTATCGCCGCCAGAGTATCACCGCCGCCGGCTATGGAGAATGCCGGACTTTCGGCGATCGCCATCGACATCGCCTTGGTGCCTTCGCCGAACTGATCGATTTCGAATACGCCGACCGGACCGTTCCAGACGATGGTGCCGGCTTTGGCCAGAATTTGCGCATATTGTTTGGCGGTTTCGGGACCGATATCCAGAATCAGATCGTCGTCTACCACATCGGCGACGTTTTTGACGGTGGCTTCGGCCGTTTCGGAAAATTCTTTCGCGCAAACCACATCGACCGGTACCGGGATTTCCCCACCCTGTTGCTTGGCTGCCGCCATCAGTTTCTTGGCTTCAGGAATCAAATCGGCTTCGTACAGGGATTTGCCTACGGAATATCCCGCCGCGGCGATAAAGGTGTTGGCGATGCCGCCGCCGACGATCAACTGATCGACCTTGCTGGACAATGACTCCAACACGGTCAGTTTGGTGGATACCTTGGAACCGCCGACGATAGCCACCAGGGGTTTTTGCGGGGTTTCCAGAGCCTTGCCCAATGCATCGAGTTCGGCCGCCAGCAACGGGCCGGCACAGGCGATAGGCGCGAATTTGGCCACGGCATGTGTCGAGGCTTCCGCGCGGTGGGCGGTGCCGAAGGCGTCCATCACGAAGATGTCACACAAGGCCGCCATTTTTTGCCCCAATTCGTCGCTATTTTTCTTTTCGCCTTTGTTGAAACGCACGTTCTCGCACAATACGACTTCGCCGCGTTTGACCTCTACCCCATCCAGCCAATCCTTGACCAGTCGCACGGGTTGGCCCAGTAATTGGGAAAAGCGCTCGGCGACGGGTTTCAAGCTGGAGGCTTCGTCGTATTCGCCTTCGGTAGGCCTGCCCAGATGCGACATCAAAATCACCGCGGCGCCGCCGGCCAGAGCCGCTTCGACGGTAGGCACGCTGGCCTGAATGCGCAAGTCGCTGGTAACCTTGCCGTCTTTGACCGGCACGTTCAAATCTTGGCGGATCAGCACACGTTTGCCTGACAGATCCAGATCGACCATTCTCTTGATAGACATAAACACTCCTAAGTGTGAAAAAACCGGCACATTATAAAGTGTAATCCTTATAACACGCGCATTTATAGTGGCTTTAACCTTGGCTTGGGCTATAGTTGAGGCTTTAAACAACGTGCAAGACGTCGTCATGAGACAGCTCTTTCTGGTTTTCTATATCGCTGGACTGTTATTTGGCATCGATACAGTCGCCATTGCCGACTCGCCGGAAGAAATTCAGGTATTGATCGATGTATCGGGCAGCATGAAGCAAAACGATCCCGACAACCTCAGAACCGATGCGACTCAATTATTGATCAGCCTGCTGCCGGACAAGGCCAAGGTTACGCTGTGGCTGTTCGCGGAACAAACCACGCCGCTGAGCCAAAGCGACGCCGTCGACGAGGCATGGCGGCAACAAGCCCTGAAGGATAGCAAAGCCATACATGCCCGCGGCCTTTTTACCGACATCGAGAAAGCGATAGATACTGCATTGAAAAACAGCCTCGAAGCCGAAGGCGACAAAAACCTCATCTTGCTGACCGACGGCATGGTGGATATTTCCAAGGACATCATGGTCAGCGCCGATTCCAGGGAGCGCATCTTGAGCGAGTGGATACCCCGCTTGCGGCAACACCGAATCAAGGTTAGAACCATCGCATTGTCGGAACAAGCCGATAGGGAATTGTTGGAAAGATTGGCCTTCGACACCGACGGCTGGAACGAAACGGCCGAATCCGCGGAGCAATTGCAACGGCTATTTCTGAAAATGATGCAGAAAGTCGCCCCCAAAGACACGGTTCCGCTCGACGGCAATCGCTTCAACATAGATGCCAGCATTCGGGAGTTTTCGGTATTGGTCTTCAAAAAAGCCGGCACCTCGCCAACCCAATTAATCAGGCCGGACCAGCACAAAATCGGCAAACAACAGGCATTGGCCGACAACGTCGCCTGGCTGGAAACCTCGGGCTACGATTTGATCACGGTCGCGCAGCCCATGGCCGGCGACTGGCAGATAGAAGCGGAAATCGATCCGGACAATCAAGTCATGATATTGACCGACCTGAAATTGCAGTTGGAAGGCCTGCATCAATTCGTGGGCGAAAAAGAACCTCTAGCGCTGGAACTGTATTTCACCGAACAGGATAAATTGATCGACCGCCCCGATTTCGTCGACCTGGTTACGCTGTCGCTGGCTGTAGACCAGCAAGCGCCTGCGACCATCCCCAGCCTGAAAGACAGACCCGGTTATTTTGCATTATCC
>JAQTYP010000529.1 GCA_028688235.1 Methylomonas sp. | reverse complement strand
AAGCCGGAGTCGGCGGCGCCCAAACCGTGGCGATTCCGATTATTAACGACACGCTGATCGAGGATCCGCAAAACTTTACGTTTACCTTAAGCGGCGTGACGGGCGATGCCGTGCTAGGCCAAAGCAGCGCCACGGTCGAGATCGTCAGCGAGGATATTCCCGGAACGGTAGGTTTGGACGCGACGGCGTATTCGGTCAACGAGGCCGACGGCACGGTCACGATTTCGGTCAGTCGCGCGGGGGGAGTCGATGGCCCCGTTACGGTGAACTACAGCACTTCGGACGGCACGGCAATCGCCGGCCAGGATTACAGCGCCGTTTCCGGACAATTGAGCTGGGAAAGCGGGGTCGGCGGCGCCCAAACCGTGGTGATTCCGCTTGTCAACGACACGCTCGTCGAAGTTCCGGAAAACTTTACGTTTACCTTGAGCGGTTTGACGGGTAATGGCACGCTGGGGCAAAGCTCGGCCATCGTCACCCTGACCAGCGACGACAATCCGGGAACGGTGAGTTTGGATGCCGCGGTTTATTCGGTGGGTGAAAAAGCCGGCAGCTTGACGATTACAGCCACTCGAAGCGGTGGCAGCAGCAATGTGGTTTCCGTGGATTTTGTCTCGGAAGACGGTTCGGCCCAGGCCGGGGATGATTATGGCAGCGTTTCCGGCAGCTTGACCTGGAGCGATGGCGAAACGGGGCCTAAATCCATCGTCGTTCCCATTGTCGCCGATGCCCTTAAAGAAGCCAACGAAAGCTTCACGCTGAATCTGAATAATCCCAGCAACGACCTTCAACTAGGCGTTAACAGCGCGGTCGTTACGATTATCGACGAATTCCTGCCCGGCGTCATTGGCTTATCCGACGCCAATTATAGCGTGGCCGAAGGCGAGCAAACGACGCTATCGGTGATCCGCAAGGACGGCGGCGACGGCGCGGTCAGCGTGGCTTATGCCTTAGTCGACGGATCGGCGTCGGCGGATAAGGACTATGTTTCGCAATCCGGCCTTTTGCAGTGGGCGGATAAGGATACCGAGGCCAAGACCATCGTGGTCAAGACGCTCAAGGACGCGATATTGAACGAGCCCAATGAAACTTTTACGATCAAATTGTCCGATGCCAGCGGCGAGGCTACGCTAGGCGCGAACGACAACGCCACGATAAATATCACCGAGGCCTCGCAAGCGCTGGCCAGCATCCCCGATCTGACGCCCAATGAACTGGCTATTGCCAGAGCTTTGGACGAAGCCTGTAATGCCGGTGCCAGCGGAGAGTTTGTGCAATTATGCAATGACGTCTATAGCTCAGGCAACGCCAAACAGATTCTGGAAGCCCTTATTCCCGGCCAGATTGCCGCGCAAGGCATCGCGGCCAGCGAATTCGGCTCTCTAGTCATGCGTCTGGTGGGAAACCGCATGTCGGATTTACGTCGGGCAGGCCGCAGGAACCCGGTCGATGTCTCGGGTTTTAATTTGAATATCAACGGCAAATCGACGCCGTTACAACAGATGAATCAAATGCTTTACGCCAATGCCCTCAAGGGAGGCGGTGCCGGCGATGACGAAGAGGCCTTGCGCGACAGTCCGTTGAGTTTTTTCCTGAAAGGTCAAATCAACGTCGGCAACCGCGATGCGACCACCAACGTCAAAGGCTTCGATATCGAAACCAAGGGGATTACCTTGGGGGCGGACTATCGTTTTAACGATGAATTGGTCATGGGCATGGCGGTAGGCTATGGCTACACGAATAACGACTTCGCCAAAGACCAGGGACGCATGGCGACCCAATCCGGTGATATCTCCACTTATGGCAGTTATTTTCTGCCGAAAGACTTTTATCTGGATTGGATATTGAGTTATACGCTCAACAGTTACGATATGGAACGGCGGATTGTTTACCCCGGTTTTTCCGGTGCCGCCAGCAGCAATCCCATGGGGGATCAATACGGCATCAGCGTAGGCTTCGGCAAGGATATTTATTACGAAAACGTCTTTTTCGGCCCCTATGCCCGGCTCGAATATTTGAATTCCGGGGTCGATGCTTATTCCGAAACCGCAACCGGCGGCGTGGCCTTGGCGGTCGAAAATCAGACCATCCATTCTGCGATGTCGACGTTGGGAGGACAGGTAAGCCAGTCCATCAGCCTGCCATGGGGCGTCTTGACGCCGGGCCTGCGCGCGGAATGGGTGCATCAATTCGAGAACGACAATAGGGCGATACAAGCCCGCTTCCTCGGCGCGCCCATCGGCACCGGGCATTTTGCGATCACGACGGACAATCCGGATCGGGATTATTTCAACTTTGGCGGTTCTATCAGCCTAACGCTGCCGGAGGGCCGGGCAGCCTTCTTCCGCTATGAAACTCGGGCCTGGCAGGATAGGGTTTCCTATCACACCCTGGAATTGGGCGTCAGGATTCCGTTTTGAGAACCTTGGCGGTTTCGCAAGAGCCAAACGCCAAGTCAATACATCCTTGATCGGCTCGGGGTAACGGGATTGCGCCCGTCACCTCTGCCACACCACCGGACATGCGGTTTTCCGCATCCGGCGGTTGAACCCAGTGACCTTACGCGGCCACAAAATCTGATGGAAGCCATAATCCCCATCGTTTCAACCTTGCGTTATTGAGCACCGTGTGGAGCATCGGGCTTCGTGCCATCCTCCATGCACCTACCGATACACTGGTTTGATGCCGGTGATACGACTTGGCTTTTAGGCGTTTTAAAGCGTTCATTCGGCCTCGCTTGTTATG
>JAQTYP010000528.1 GCA_028688235.1 Methylomonas sp. | reverse complement strand
GGCAAAGCATCGTCCTTGTCGATGGACAAATCGCTGAATAATGTTTGGACCAACGTTGCCGGCGTAACTTGGCTGACATCCAAGGCCAATGAATTGGCAATCAAGATCGCTTTGTCTTGTTCCAGCAAATCCTGTATTTTTTGCAGCAGCGTGGTTTTGCCGGTACCGACCATGCCAGCCAGTACGATGAGTTTGCTGTCCTTGATAGCCAGTTTGAGTTCGGTCACGACTTGTTGCAATTGGGTCGTTTCGAAATAAGCAAACAGGCTAATCGAACTGATTTCCCGGATGAGACCGTAGTGGCTTCGAACATCACTCAGCATGAGGTTGATTCTCCGATAAATTTTCAACAGGTTCGACGCAAGCACGAACCCTCGCCAGAATTTCCTGTTTGTTCAGCGTAGACTGAACCAGCTCATTGATTCGAGCCAGTTGATCGGCAGGCAGTTTCGCAAGCGGCATACCCAACAATTCCGAAATAGCGCGTTTCGCTGCAAGTGCATTCGGGTATGTCAACTGGTTGAACGGATCGGGATCGGCAAACGCTTGCGTGGGTATTACATCTGGCCGGATGCATTCGGCAACATCGGGACGACTTTCCATGGCTGCACGCGGCAATTCGAGTTTAGCCGCCAATAATTCGATCCGATCCGCACGCGTCTGCGCGGATGATTTCTTAAAACTCCGATAGCGGTTCAATGGAATGGGGCCGCCAACCGGCAAATAAGGCCCGAAACGTTTGTCGCCCTGTTCGACAAACAATTCCTGGTCGAACAGCCCCCACCACAGCACGACATCCTCGCCGGCCAGTTCGGCATCGACTTCGTATGGCGTACCGTCTACCGTAACACGGGCATCGATTGCCACTTTGCGCCGTTCCGGCTCGCGGGCGAAGGTGCAAAAACGTTCCCAACTGCACATGGCACGAATGCCGGCAGATGGCAGATTCCGCAACCAATCCTCGCTGCGCGAATGCGGCTCAGAGCGATGATCCATCGCATTGTAGCGAATCAGAAAATTCTGTAACCAGGCATTGGCCTCGGCTTCATCCCGCGGTTTCTGAAAGTGATACAAGGTTTCATGGACTTCTTTCACCGTGCGGAATGGCCGTTCGACTTTGCCTTTGGAACGGGCCGTGGTACGGCGACCGTCCTTGCCGGCCGGCATATGGGTGCGCAATTCAATGCCAAGGTAGCGCATGACGCTTTGAAACACGTGACTACGGGCCACCGGCCCGTTATCCGTGTAAATCATCAGTGGAATACCTTGCAAAGGAGAATCTGGCGTCGCTTTTGCCGCCATGGCATTGAATAAAAACCGTAAGGCGGTAACGACATCCTCGCCGTAGACGCAGTGATATTCCTGGTAAGCTACGCCACTACGGTCATCGACGACGGAAAATAACATCAGGGTCGGCGCCTTCCCATCCGGACGAACCCAAGAAGGCGTTTCGACTTCCTTGAGGTCGGAAGGCGATAAATCGAATTGCCAGCAATCGTTGCTGTGCTCGGCCTGAAAACGCACCGCAGCGGGCGGCCGTCCCAGCGTAGTCCGATCATAACCCCATTGTTTGAGATAACGATTCACCGTGGTTTTATTGAGTGTGCCGGCGGGGGCCTGGACATGGCCGTCAGGGGTGTCGATGCCGAACGTCTCGACCAACCGGATCGATTCGGCGGTCGACAGATGTCGACCTTTCTTATTGGATGTGCGCACTTTGATCGCGGCGATCAATTCGCAGTAACGTTCTAGCTGTTCTGCCGGTAGCACGCGCGGCGTGCCTCGATCAGAGCGGCGCAGAGCCTTTGGTCGGCATCGCTCCGCCAGTGCCCGATACACGGTCGGCTCGGAAATACCAAATACTTGGGCTGTTTCCGCAATAATCAGGCGGCGTTCGTGACAGCGTGCCGGTAGTGATGCCAACCGCCGAGCCAGATCGATCAAAATTTCAGAGGGAATGATCTTTCCGGACACTGGGCTCGTCCCGGTTCTACCGAACCGCCCTTGATGCGCCAATAGGCACGCCGCGATGGCGCAAGTAGGCGTATAAGGTGCTTTTGGAAATGCGCAGGTGCTCGGCAATCTGCTGAGCGCTGAGTTTGCCTTCCCGGTACAGCGTCTCGGCGGCGCAAGCCGTGGACAAGGCTTTCTGCGGCAAACCTTTCGGGCGCCCGCCGGTACGACCTCGCGCACGAGCAGCGGAAAGCCCGGCTTGTGTTCGTTCGCGAATCACATCGCGTTCAAATTCGGCCAGGGACGCGAAAAGATTGAACACCAGGCGTCCTTGCGGCGTTGTGGTGTCGATTGGATCGTTGAGGCTTTTGATACCGACGTCCCGCTGTAGCAATAGATTGACGGTTTCAACCAGGTGCTTGAGCGAACGCCCCAGGCGATCCAGCTTCCAAACCACCACGATATCGCCCGGCCGGACTTCTTCGAGTAGCTTGGTCAAGATGGGCCGCTCGGTCGCCGCTCCGCTAATGACTTCCGTGTAAACTTTTTCACAGCCCACTTCCTTCAATGCATCGACTTGAAGCGCTACGGTTTGATCACGGGTACTGACACGGGCGTAACCAATATTCATGAATACCTTTTTGGGGTGAGAGTATCGTTCATTATACTCATCTCAAAAAAGTAAATCGAACCTTGATTTGTAAAACCAGTATTCTGCACTGAAAACGGGCTGATTTTGATGGAAAATGCCTGTGTTGCCGGCGTTCGACAAAATGATCGTTTTTTCGAACG
>JAQTYP010000527.1 GCA_028688235.1 Methylomonas sp. | reverse complement strand
GACCCCTAATCGCATAAACCTAAGCACCGAACGACGGTTTTCCTGCCCATCCGAGATTCAAAGTGCCATCAACACGTCGGGATGATCGGTCAAGCCCTGATAAATCGCGTCTAGCTGCTCGCGACTGGTCGCCTCGATGACCACCGTCACCGAGATATAAGTGCCCGCCTTGCTAGGCCGACTACTGACTGCACCTTCGCGTAAATCACCGACGTGGCGACGGACGATTTCCACGACTATCGCATCGAAGTCGTCGCGGCTTTTCCCCATGGCCTTGATTGCAAATTGGCAGGGAAAGGTTAAAAGACTTTCTGTTTCGCTCATGCTAACGACTGTTTATAAGCTTGTAACAATTGATCCACGTTCCGGAACAGCGGCCCCGGTTTACCGGAACCAACCGCATTTCCATCCACTTCGACCACAGGCAGGATTTCGCGCGTGGAACTGGTCACCCAGATCTCGCTGGCATTTTGCAGCGCTTCCAACGCGATGACGTCTTCCCGGCACGGTATTTGATTGGCTTCGGCCAATTCCAGAATCACGTCGCGAGTGATGCCGGGCAAAATTTCGTTGTTTCTCGGAGGCGTGATCAGATCGCCGTCTATCACCACGAACACGTTGCTGGCCGCGCCTTCGGTGACATAGCCGTTTCTAACCAATATCGCTTCGGCGCAATCCTGGTCCAGAGCTTCCTGACGCAACAATAGATTCGCCAACAACGTGATGGCTTTTACATTACACAACTGCCAGCGGGTATCCTCCAGGGTCAAGGCCTTGATGCCGGTATCCCGGCCCGGAAAGGGTTTGATATCAGCGCTCATGACAAATACGGTCGGCACCACCTGCTCGGGAAAGCCGTGGTCGCGTTTGGCAGCCGCACCGCGAGTGATCTGCAAATAGATATACTGATCCTTGCTGCCGTCGAGCAAGGGCCGAAAAATGGCCTCCCAATCCTCGGCACTTTTTTCAAGCTCGATACGAATCCCGCGCAAACTGTTGTTTAATCGGCTTATGTGATCGTTCAGGCGGAACAAGCGCCCGGCATAAGCCGGGATAACTTCGTAGACGCCGTCGCCGAATAAAAACCCTCTGTCCAAAACCGATACCTTGGCATCGGCCAATGGCAAATAATCGCCGTTCAAATAGACCGTATCAGACATTAACGTTCCAATAGCACCAAAACGGCATCATAAAGCCGACGAAAAAAACCGCCTTCGGCGATGTCGCCCATGGCCACCAAAGGCCTGGTCAATATCACTTCGCCCGCCAAGGTAACACTCAGCGAGCCAACCGTATCGCCTTTCTTGATCGGAGCCAAGACGGCTTTATCGACCTGGGTTTCGGCTTTGAGTTCGTTGAAATGTTTACGCGGCGCCGTTACGTAAACGTCTTCGGCAGGTCCGACCGATAAGTTGGACGTTTCGCCTTTTCTGACCCGCACTTCGGACAAGACCTGTCCGGCGTCATACAGCTTATGGGTTTCGAAGAAACGGAAGCCGTAATTCAGTAATGACTGCGTTTCGTTGGCACGGGCATTGGGACTGGACGTTCCCATCACCACCGAAATCAAACGCATATCCTCGCGTTTGGCCGAAGCGACCATGCAATATCCTGCGTCTTCGGTATAACCGGTTTTGAGTCCGTCTACCGATTCGTCGCGCCATAGCAATAAATTACGGTTTTTCTGGGTGATATTGTTGTAAGTGAACTCCTTTTGCGAATCCCACCGGTAATATTCCGGAAATTCCTTGATGACGGCCTGTGCCAGCAAAGCCAGATCGTGGGCGCTGCTGTAGTGGTTAGGCATAGGTAAACCGGTGGCATTCTCGAAATTGCTGTTGACCATGCCCAGCCGCGAAGCCTGTTCGTTCATCATCGTCGCAAAAGTCTGCTCGCTACCGGCTACGTGCTCGGCCAATGCGACACTAGCGTCGTTGCCGGACTGGATGATCATGCCTTGCAACAGGTCTTCGACTGGCACTTGCTTGTTCACTTCGATGAACATTTTGGAACCGCCTGTCTCCCAAGCATTCTGACTAATGGTGACTTTCTCGTCCAGCGTCAAATGTCCAGCCTTCAATTCGCGAAACACCACATAAGCCGACATGATTTTGGTCAGACTGGCAGGCGCGACCCGCTTGTCGGGATCTTTTTCGGCCAACACCCGACCGCTATGAAAGTCCAGCAAATAATAGCTGGTCCCGGCGACGCTAGGTGCTGCCGGCGTAAAAATGGCACCAGCCGCTTGCAGCTTGGGCACAGTCACTAATAGTAACAGTCCAACAAAAAAGCTCATGCTTGAACGCATAGATAACATCATGATTGCAATTCGACAGTTATTCTTAAAGCGCTTATTGTAACACCGTCGGCCGCCGCTTAAAAAAACCGTGCAAAATCGCCTGCCGCTGTCAACCTCGAAAAGCTATCCATCCACGACACGCAGCTATAGAAGTTTGCGTTCCTTAGCTCTCTAGCCTATCGGGCTAAGCTTAACGCTTCTGGGCGAGCCGATAGCCTTCGAATCTAAATTAACCGGAAAAAAAGACCTTGACGCATCGCTTGACGTATTCACGAACCGGTAAACTGTGTTTCAGATAGTCTTTAAACATCTGCTGTATGTCTACGGGGTCCATATAAACATAAACACCGCAGCCAGTGCGGGCTATGAATTCGCCGCTCAATGCGTCGAAAAAGGCTGCATGCACCACTTTGGTTTCTTCGTAATATGAGGCATTCATGACACACCC
>JAQTYP010000526.1 GCA_028688235.1 Methylomonas sp. | reverse complement strand
AAGGGCCGCGGCGCCGTCGCTACGATACTGATCCAGAAAGGCACGTTGAACAAGGGCGAATTCGTGCTGTGCGGCCACGAATACGGCCGCATCCGCGCGATGTTCGACGAAAATGCACATGCGATCAAATCCGCGGGCCCCAGCACGCCGGTGGAGATTCTTGGCCTTTCCGGCACGCCGGATGCCGGCGACGAATTCTTGGTCGTGCAAAACGAGCGCGTGGCCCGCGAATTGGCGGCCCACCGCGAAGAGCGTAAGAAATCCAGCCGCCAAGCGGCCGCAGCTTCCAAACTGGACGACGTTTTCTCCAGAATGACCGCCGGCGAAACGGCCACCTTGAACGTCGTCATCAAGACCGACGTGCAAGGCAGCCTGGAAGCCTTGCGCGAATCTCTGGTAGGCCTGTCCACCGACGAAGTGCAGGTTAAATGCATCTACGGCGGCGTCGGCGGCATCAACGAAGGCGATGCCAACCTGGCCTTGGCCTCCAGCGCGATCCTGATCGGCTTCAACGTTCGCGCCGATGCGGTGGCACGCAAGCTGATCGAGGAAAAAGACATCGACCTGCACTACTACAGCATCATTTACGAAGCGATCGACGAAGTGAAACGCGCGATCAGCGGCATGCTGGCGCCGGACATTCAGGAAAAAATCGTCGGCCTGGCCGAGGTGCGCGACGTATTCCGCTCGCCCAAATTCGGCGCCATCGCCGGCTGCATGGTCATCGACGGCTTCGTCAAACGCAACTTGCCGATTCGTGTACTGCGCAACAACGTGGTCATTTTCGAAGGCCAGCTGGAATCCCTGCGCCGCTTCAAGGACGATGTCAATGAAGTCAAGATGGGCATGGAATGCGGTATCGGCGTCAAGAACTACAACGACGTCAAAACCGGCGACCAGATCGAAGTATTCGAACGCATCGAAGTCAGAAGGGAAATCTAAAGCATGGCAAGAGAGTTCGGCCGTAGCCAGCGCGTGGCATCCGAGATGCAAAAGGAACTGGCGACGATACTGCAACGAGAGGTTCAAGACACCCGTCTGGGCTTTATCACCGTCAACGAAGTGGTATTGTCCAAGGATCTGGCTGTCGCCAAGATCTATATCACGGTGCTGAATGCCACCGACGATGCCGCCAAGCATGCGAATGTAAAGGTGTTGAACGAGATTTCGCCTTTCATTCGCCATGAATTGGCCAAACGCATGCGTTTACGGCATATCTCGGAATTGCATTTTTACTACGACAGTTCCTTCGATACCGGCATGCGGGTCGCCGAATTGCTGCACGAAGTCGACAGCGGCAAGAATGCAAGTGATACCGAAAACCCCGAGCAGGACGATTGATGGCAAAACGCAAGTCCGGGCGCGATGTCCATGGCATCGTGCTGCTCGACAAACGCCTGGGCGTTTCTTCGAACAAGGCGCTTCAGGAAGTTAGACGCCTGTTAAACGCCAACAAAGCTGGCCACACCGGAGCGCTCGACCCCTTGGCGACCGGCTTGCTGCCTTTGTGTTTCGGGGAAGCGACCAAGGTATCCGCATTGATGCTGGACGACGACAAGCGTTATCGGGTGACATTTCGGCTTGGCATCATGACCGACACCGGCGACAGCGAAGGCCAGATCATCCGGGAAATGCCGGTGCCGGCCTTTTCCGAAGCGAATTTGCGGGAGTGCTTGCGGGGCTTTATTGGCCAGATCGATCAAGTGCCACCAATGTATTCGGCCTTGAAACACCAAGGCAAGAAACTGTACGAACTGGCGCGGGAAGGTAAAACCGTCGATAGAGAACCGCGCCGCATCGAGATTCATGCCTTGGATTTGCTTGGATTCGACGGTGATTCGGTCATGCTGGATGTCGCTTGCTCCAAGGGCACCTACATCCGCTCGCTGGCCGAAGACATCGGTCATGCGCTGGGCAGTTGCGCGACCGTCACGGCGTTGCGGCGAACGGAAGCCGGTCAGTTTAGCATCGCCCAGGCTCATACCTGGGAACAATTGCAAGCCATGAGCGAATCCGAGCTACTGGACTGCCTGATTCCGGTCGATGCCCCGCTCGGCAATCTACCGGCCATTGACTTATCCCCCGAACAGGCGACCCGCATCAACCATGGCCAGTCCATCAATGTCGCGGGCCAAGCACCGGGTTCAGTGCGCATGTACAGTCAGAGCACCTTTTTAGGCTTGGGTGAAATCCTTTTGAATGATAAACTAGCCCCGAAAAAAATATTCAACCTGCATGAGCAAGTACTTTGATTATGCAGTAAAAATCATCCGCTCCTGCACCCTATTGCGGCAGCGATGTGACCCGCCATATAGATGGCTTTTATTAACACTTTAATCGATAGGGATTAAGAAAATGGCATTATCCGCAGCACAAAAAAAAGCAGTCGTAGAAGAATATCGTTTGTCGGAATCCGACACCGGCTCTACCGAAGTACAGGTTGCTTTGTTGACAGCCAACATCAATCAATTGACCCCGCACTTTGCCGCGCATAAAAAAGACAACCACTCACGCCGTGGTTTGTTGCGCATGGTTAATCAACGCCGCAAATTGCTGGACTATTTGAAAGATACGGACGTGGCTCGCTATCGTTCACTGATCGAGCGTTTGGGCATCCGTAAGTAGTACATTCAAAGAAACGGCACTTCAGATGCCGTTTCTGCTTTGCGGCAAATTTTTTAAGCACAACCTTTCAAACAAAGGAACCTCATAGTGAATCCTATCAGGAAACAATTTCAGTACGCCGATCGTCTCGTCA
>JAQTYP010000525.1 GCA_028688235.1 Methylomonas sp. | reverse complement strand
GTATGTCCGGCGACAATCCCGGTCGTAGCGAACGATGATGTCCGGGGAATTTTCAGCCAGCGTTCTGAATTCCCGTTCGCTTCTGATTAGATCGAGTTCCAGTTGCCGTTTTTTGCTGACGTTACAGGCCATGGCCAACGCACCGATAATTTTGCCGTTCGGTCCGCGCTCGGCCACGAAGCGAACATGATAGTAACGCAGCCCGTCGATCCAATCCGGCATGATGAGTTCCATTTCATCGCGCGTTCCGGTCGAGATGACCGCCTCGATTTTAGCCTGGTAGTCATCGAATTCTCCGCTGGGATAAATTTCCTTTGGCGTCTTACCTAACCACTCGTGAGCGCGAACGCCAAAGGTCAGCTCCAGCCTGTGATTCATATAGATCAAACGGGCCCGAAGATCATAGCGGGCAATATTGTCCGGCAGGCTTTCCGCCAACGTGCGGAATTTCTGTTCGCGTTCCTGTATGTCGCGATAGGCTAACAAACTGGTTAAGCCGTCAGTCAGGCGTCTGCCAATTTCCCTCAGCAACTTTTTTTCGTCAGCCGTCCAGACCCTGGCACAAGAACACTGGTGAATCTCGAATAGCCAGACCCTGTCTCCCTTAGGATAAACAGCCACCGCCATGCCTGATTCGAAACCGAATCGTTCCGACATCATCCCCGGCAACGCTTGATGATTTCCCGACCCGAAGGTGACGGGATCGTCGGAATTCAGCGCAATGCGCATCTGTCCGGCCATTTGCTCATCCATGGGCATGACAAGCCCACCTAGGGCGAAAGCCCCCGGATATGCCTGCCTTGTCCGCTCCATCGGCGCATGCCACGATTCGGCTTCGGGATCGCAGGGATAGCAAAGAAATGCCCGGTCGCAATCGAAAATCGAGATGACCGTATCGAGTACATCGTTCATGGCGGCCTCCAGGTCGTTCGAACCCTGGATGGCACGATTGACCTTATCCATGTTTTCGAAAAACCGAAGATGGCTCTGGAGTTCCTCATTCATATAACTATGCTCCTTGATAACTTCCCACGACGCCAAGAGGCTACCATTCATGGCACTAGATGCCCCCGCCCCTCGTTCTCACGCTCCAGCGTCCCCTCGTTCCCACACTCCAGCGCGGGAATGCATATGGTTCGGACATCTCGTCAGTAGGCCCCCAGAAAAGCCTCAATTCGCCCCTGATCATCGCGTATGGCGTTGACGGACAATACCACGTCGTGAATCGCACCGTATTTATCGCGTATGGACGTCTCGCCGTTCCAGCTTCCTAAGGCTTTCAGGGCCGACAAGGCTTGCCAGTTCGCTGCGTCGGAAGGGTTCCAAAACACAAACAATTCCAGTTTTTGTCCTAATAGCTCCTCAGGTTGATAACGGGTCATATTGCACAATGCCGAATTACTCCTGACGATCCGCCACGACGCATCGGTGACAAATACTCGCTGATTAGCGTATTTCAGCAAGGCCAGGCACAGTCGTTCGGCCTCTATACGCAGCAAGCGTTCTTGCTCCAGTTCCGCCAAGTGATGATTGTCTACCGCGGTGAGCAAAATACTGGATTCCTGCTGAGCACCGCTCCGGCTGCCGTGCAACTGCACTTGGATGCTACGGCCATCGCGGCGGAACAGGTCGACGGTAATCGGCGGCGGCATTTTATTGCCTCCCACTTCATCGAAAAAGTTGAGCATGCTGACGCGATCGCTGCTGCTAACCGCCAGATTCGGCATGTGGTAGTTGTATAAATCGTTGCTACCCAATCCCAGCAATTTGCCGGCGACCCGGTTGGTTTTGAGTATCATGCCGTTGGGGCTGACCAGAAACTGGGCCACCGGAGAAAAATCGAACAGATCCTGGTGCCGGCGCCTGGCGTTTTCCAGGCTAGCCTGAGCATGCCGCAATTCGTCGTTCTGGGTGCGTAGCTCTTCCTGGTGGAGATAGAGATCTTCCAGGGTTGCGCGATAATGCCGTTCCATGTCTTCGAGCGCCGCCAGACGCGACAGTGCCGCGTTCAGACGGGTCTGGGTGTCGTCAGCGTCTTGCAAGGAACTGTCGCCCGACGAAGAGAACAAGCTTTGTTTATCGGTCATGATGATGGTGTGGGCATTGTTTGTCGCGCATATCGCGTATCACCACTCTGGCACCGCTGACCTGTTGATCATGTATTTCGGGTACCGCACTGAATTCGACAGGAATGATGGCACCTCGTTTATCTACCATTGTAATGGGCTCATCCTGAATTTGCTGACCTTGCAGAAGTATCGCCAGATACTGCATCAAGCGTTTATGCTGTTCGTCCGGCAACAACTGTTCGGTATGCATTCCCTGCAAATCCTCGGGCGCAAATCCCAGGACCTGCAGCGATGCACTATTGGCCTCCAGGATTTTTCCCTGACTATCCAGCAATAAAATCAGATGCGGAGCCTCATCGAACAAGCGGCGATAATGGGTCTGGTTTTCGGCCAACGCCAACTGCGCCAATTTGTATTCGTGCACATCCCGAACGACACCCAGCATCCTTATCGCCCGGCCGCCGGCATCGCGATGCACATTGCCGGAGCCGGCCAGCCAGCGCACGCCGCCATCCGGCCGGACGATACGGTGCTCGACATCGTAGTCCGCCTTGCCTTCCATGCAGGCGGCAACGGCCTGTTGCAGCAATTTTCTATCGTCGGGATGAACCAGATCCAGAAAGGCTTCGTAAGTATGGTTAAACGCGCCATCACTCAGCCCGAGCAAAGCTTCGATATTGTCCGACCAGATC
>JAQTYP010000524.1 GCA_028688235.1 Methylomonas sp. | reverse complement strand
ATGCGGCCGAGGTAGCGGCCTTGCGCAGTATCGACCGTGGCCGCCAGCGCCCGGTCGGCGGAGCTGTGCAACAAGGCCAGGGCCGCCTCCGGTGCCGAAGCGGCCAACAGATGGCCACCGTCGGCACTGAGTTCGGCCAAACCAATGTGCAGCGGCAATAGCGAGTTTTGCCGAAACCGGGCGATACGCTGATCGTCGACAGCTTGCGCCACCGCCACCCAGCCCACCGGCAGCGGCGCCGACACCGGCACCAGCGCCCATTCCTGCAAGCGGCCGTCCAACACGCCGAACCAGACCAGCGGGCGGGTGGCGTCGGTGTTTGCCAAGGCTTGCGCATACGGAAACGGCCGGCCTTGCCACTGGCCGGCGCTGTCGGCGACGACGTTGCATTGCGGATCGATAAATAAGCCGCGTTGGCCGTGGACGCGCAGCAGCAGATTCTCCAGGGCCGAGGCGATGGTGGCCGGGTCGCCGCCAGTGACGGTGCTGCGAAAGCCAAAATCGGCGACCAGCAAGCCGGCCTCGCCGGCGACCCGCTCGGCACGCTCGACCAGCAGTTGCCGAAAGGCTTGCTCGGCGTAGCGCAAGTCCTGGTCGAGTTGGCGTAGCAGGTTGTCGCGCACCGCCACATAGATGCACACCACCGTCAGCGCCTGCACGGCGACGAACAGCGCCGCGAACAGCAGGGCGATGCGGCTTTGGAAGCTCAGCGTCATGCGTCGGCGGCGTCCGCTTCGGCAAACTTGTAGCCGACGCCCCATACCGTCAATATCCGCGCCGGTTTGGCCGGATCGGCTTCGATTTTGGCGCGCAAGCGGTTGATGTGGGAGTTTACGGTATGTTCGTAGCCGTCGTGGTTGTAGCCCCAGACCTGGTTCAGCAATTCCAGCCGGGTGAACATCCGGCCCGGATGGCGGGCGAAGAAATGCAGCAAGTCGAATTCGCGGGCGGTCAAGGCCACCGGCTGGCCGTCCAACGCTACCGTACGGTTTTGCGCATCGATCCGTAAACCGCGAGCGATCAGGACGCTGTCGGCTTGCTCGGTGGTCGGTTGGCTCAACGCCGCCACCCGCCGCAACAGCGCCCGTACCCTAGCAACCACCTCGGCCAGTGCGAACGGCTTGATGATGTAATCGTCGGCGCCCATTTCCAACCCTACCACCCGTTGCACGTCGCTGGATTTGGAACTGACGATGATGATCGGCGTATAGACCGGCCCTGCCCGCACTCGCCGGCAAATTTCCAGGCCGTCCACACCGGGCAGCATCACGTCCAGCAACAGCAAGTCGTAACGATTGCCGACAATCGCGGTCAGCGCGGCGTCGCCGTCGGCCGCCCAATCCACACCGTAGCCTTCCTCGCGCAGATTGGCTGCCAACAAACCGGCGATGTCGGGATCGTCTTCGACCAGAAGCAAATGTTTGGCGGGCGGCATGGGTAGTGGTTTTATGAAAAATAAAGCTGATTATCGGTCAAGCGGAGTCGTAAATCTAATCACGAAATTATCACGGCGTTGCCAGTTCGTGACAAATTCGCCGAATTTGCCAACCAAACGTGATAAAGATTTGATACATGCTGGAGGATTTATTGACCGCCGCCACTGCACAATCTACCCGGCTCTGACATAACGGGTCATTTTTCTAACTTACAGAGGTTTATATGAACAACTCAATAAAATTGCTAGCGGCTACGATTGTAATGCTGTCGTCAATTGCTGCTGAAGCGCAGCCGAGTATTTACCAGGAAACAGCCTACACACTGTCCAATGCACCGACAAACACGGTGTTGGCGTTTCGCTTGAATGCAGCCGGCAAAATGCAGCCGGCTGGCAGTTACGCTACCGGCGGCGCTGGTACAGGTGCCAGCTTAGGTAACCAGGGCGCCTTGGCATTTAGTGAAGACCGGCACTATCTGTTTGCGATCAATGCCGGCAGTAACGACATCTCGGTATTCAGAGTGCATGACAACAAGCTGGAGTTGGTTGATCGCGCCGCCGATCCAGGATTGACGCCGGTCAGCATAACTGTGGCCCACGATCAGGTGTATGTGGTCAACGCCGGTGACGATTCGATTTTCGGCTACCGATTCGACGCGCATAGCGGCCGACTCTATCCGCTGGAGAATTCCTATCGTAAATTGGGTGACGACGCCAGTGCCCCGGCGCAAATCAGTTTCGACCGTGATGGCGACGCTTTGGTTGTGACGGAAAAGGCCAGTAACAAGATCGTCAGTTTTACCTTGAACGACGCCGGGTTGCCGGACGAAAAACATAGTTTGGCCTCGGCCGGCACCACGCCGTTCGGGTTTGCCTTCGGCAGGCGTAATCAGTTCTTTGTCTCCGAAGCACAGGGCGGCTCGGCTGACGGCGCCACAGTGTCGGCCTATCGCTTGCACGAAGACGGTAGTCTGCAATTGTTGGATGACTCTGTGGCAGTGGACCAAACCGCCGCCTGCTGGTTGGCGACCACGCCGAATGGCAAGCTGGCGTTCACTGCCAATACTCCGGCGAGTTCGATCGCTGCATTTTCAATCGGACGTCAAGGTCAATTGGAGTTGCTGCAAGCCCGCGCCGCTGAGGAAAACCACCCGACGGATTTGGCGATATCCGATAACGGCCGCCGCTTGTACAGTTTGAGTAATGGCGATCACAGCATCGGGGTTTACCGAATTAGCGCAGATGGCGCATTGCAAGCAGTGACCCGTTTAAACACCTTGCCAGCCGGCGCCACCGGATTAGTGCTGCGTTAAAACGAGTCCGGCTGCTTGA
>JAQTYP010000072.1 GCA_028688235.1 Methylomonas sp. | reverse complement strand
GTACGTCCCGGCGAGCCGGCTCCGAGGTAATCCATTGGCTTTGGCCATTGGCCAAGGCGGTACGCCCGTCCAGACTCATCGCCAGCTTAATGCGTACGAACGGCAAAGCTTGCGTCATACGCTTGATAAAGCCGCGGTTGAGCTGCTCCGCATCGGGTTGCAGCAAGCCGCAACTGACCTCGATACCGGCATCCAGCATTCTCCTGAGGCCGTCGCCGGCCACCAGGGGATTGGGATCCTGCATGGCCACGACGACGCGAGCGATGCCGGCTGCAATCAAGGCGTCGCAACAGGGACCGGTACGGCCGTGATGGCTGCAAGGCTCCAGCGTCACGTAGGCAGTCGCTCCGCGCGCCGCCAGAGGATCAGGCAAGTTACCCAATGCCTCGATTTCGGCATGGGCTTGACCGGCCCGGTGATGCCAGCCTTCCGCGATGATGTGGCCGTCCCTGACCAACACGCAGCCCACCCGCGGATTGGGATCCGTCGTATACAGCCCTTTTCTGGCCAATTCCAGCGCCCTGGCCATGAAACCGGTATCGGAAACCATCATGCGTTCTGCAATTTTTCTATCATCTCGGTGAATTCGCTGACGTCTTGAAAACTGCGGTAAACCGATGCAAAGCGCACGAAAGCCACGTGATCCAATGCGCTGAGTTCTTTCATGACCAGTTCGCCGAGTTCGTTGGCGTGTATTTCCCTCTCGGCTTTATCGACCAGGGCTTTTTTGATCCGGTTAATCGCCGCCTCGACCTCATCGACTTTGACCGGACGTTTTTCCAAGGCCCTTTGCATGCCGGCACGCAATTTGGTCTCGTCGAAGGCTTCGTGCGCACCGTTACGTTTGATGATGCGCGGCAAGGTCAATTCGACCACTTCGAAAGTGGTAAACCGCTCCTTGCAAGCAAGGCATTCCCGCCGGCGTTTGACCTGATCGCCTTCGTCGGCCAGACGAGTGTCTATCACCCGCGTATCTTGTGCTGAGCAAAATGGACAACGCATCCCTTAATTCCGATAACGACCAAAGCCTTGAAAACCGTTCATTTTATTACAGAATGTTTTTTTAACGAAATTGAAACGCGGGTCCTCAACCGGGCAACACGCCGTCGGCGATAGACCGGATATGAATATCCCGCTGAGGAAACGGTATTTCGATATGGTGCTGCCTCATGGCCTGATAAAACTTTTTATGTAATTGATGCGTCACGACCATCCTGTCGCTCAACTCGCGCACGTAGACGCATATCCTGAAATTGAGCGAACTTTCGCCGAAATCCAAAAACGAAATCATGGGCTCCGGCTCTTTCAACACGGCTTCGACCGAGTTGACGGCTTCTTTCAAAACCCTTTCGACCAAATCGACGTCGCTGCCGTAAGCCACGCCAACCATCAAAACCACCCGCGTCACTGTGTCGGTCAAGGTCCAGTTGACCAACCTATCGGTAATGATGCTCTTGTTTGGCACCACGAGCTCCTTGCTGTCCCAATCCAGTATATGTGTGGCGCGCATCTGGATCCGGCACACGCGTCCTGTTACATCGCCCACCGTCACCGTATCCCCCACCCGAATCGGCCGCTCGAACAGTAATATGATACCCGAGACCATATTCGCGAAGATTTCCTGCAAACCGAATCCCAAACCCACCGACAGCGCCGCGACCAGCCACTGAACCTGAGACCAACTACCACCCAACTCATTGGCTATCGCCAAAAACGCGATACTGACCAATAGATAGCGCGCCAATTGTATCAATGCATAACGGCTGCCCGCCGTCATCGCGAATTTACCAACCGACAACAAATCCACCAGCGCCGGAAAATTACCGACGAAAATAAAGGTTAGCCCTGCATAAAACAGACTGACAAAGACATTGACCAGAGTAACCGGCAACAAAACTTCCTTACCGTCCACCAGCTCGCTGTGTTGCCATAGTTCGACACGATCGAATACCGAAAAGGCCGGCAGTATATCGCTCCAGATCATCCAACAGCCAGCCACTAAAATGACCCCTATCAGCGTGATCAGTAATTTGTCGCTCTGCTGATTCAGCTTGGAAATATCCAGAAGTTCGGGTTCCGGCACAAAACCGCCTTCGGCCCCGGCACCGACATTGGCATGTTCGACAGCCAACCTGCGCTTTTTCCTGGCATTTTGCACCGCCAACTGCCGCTTGGTGATCGTCAACCAGCGCAAGGCCAACGCATGGAACAAGGCTGTCAGCAACACCAGTCGCAACGTGACGATCAATTTTCCCTGCAATTCCAATGCACTTTGATAATAGCCCGCCACCGAAAAGCCCACCACCACCCAAGGCGCAAGGACCGCCAGCCCGTACCAGACATAACGCAGGCGGCTCAGCCAGCCCGTCGAATACATATAAAAGGTTTTGCCCAATCCCTCTCCCGAATGGGCCAAGCGATGCATCACGTAAGACATTGTGAGCATCAACAAAATTTGCGCCGTCCGTCCCAGAGCCTGACTATGCTCTCCAAAGACATTGGCGCCAGCCATGCCGACGATGAAAACACAGGGAATGATAACGAAACGAGCCCACTTGATCTGTTGATACAACAATTGAGAGGTACGCTGATGCCAATGAAACAGCGACTCGGCAATACCTTCCGGCTTGAACAATCGATAAAAAAACTGCAGCATGCCCAAAGACGCTGCCGCGGCCAGCAAGCCCATCACGAAAGCACGACTGAAACCGTCGCCAACCGGGGTCAAATTCAATATCCAGGCAAGCCAGGCCAGCAGCAGAGGCACTGGCAAAGACAGCAACAATAAATATCCCAAACCGACCAGGGTTAGATTGAAACCGGCCTGGGATTGATTGTTACGCGTTTTCTGCAACAACTCCGACAATCTGGATTTTATACGGCGCCTATAGCGCAGATGCAGCACGACAACAACCAGTCCCGGCAAGAGCAAGAAAGGATAGGCTTGAATGCCGGTCGAAAAATTGTCGACAACCTGTTGCCAATTATCCGGTCCGCAAAACCATTTCATCGAATCAACGATGTTGTGCAGATAGGCCTGAGTGATGACAGGGGCATTCGGCACCCATAACAGGCGCTGATCCAGATAGGCGCCGAAACGCTCGGCACTGTTCAGCATTTGCTGCAAGGTAAAATCGACGTCACCCAACACCCTGGCATATTCGGTATAAGCCGTCGCCAAGCGCACAACCAAATCCTTCTGATCGTTCAACAACAGGCGTAATTCGGTGCGTATGCGCAAGGCTTCGTAGGGATCGGTATCTGCCGGCAGTTGTTCCGCTATACTCGTCTGCAGGGTCTGATCCACATCCGCCAGTTGTTTTTTCGCCTCGTCCAGTTTGAACAATTCCAGACTGGTCTCGGCGATATCCTGCTGTATGCCGCCTATCAGTTTGCCCTGCTGTTTGGCTTGCGGCAAATTACGGCGCTGCTCGCGCAGCAGATTACCGAGCGCCGGACTCAATCCGGCCAGACTGATTTTTTGCTCGGCGCTTTGAAAGTCTTTTTCCAATTGGGCATAACGTGCGCTTATGTCGTTTTTTTGTGCCAAATATTGCTCGATACGCTTGTTGACGTCCTGCAAGCTTCGGTTGTAGCGCATGTTGGCTTTCGTCGCTTCCCTGATCAACGGGTGCTTGGTTTCGGCCTCCTTTTCAGCCAACAACAACTCGGCGCGCTCTTTGTCTATCTCCTGCTGACGACGCTCCAACACATGGTTATCCAGTTCCGCAATCAGCATGGTCAACCGATCGCGCTGCAAATTGAGCAATTGCATATGGTCTTTCTGCAACTGCAAGCGTAAGGGATTAACGATATTTTCCAATTCCAGGGTCTTTTGGGTACTGTTCAAAAGACGCAGACGCGTATCCAATTGAATCTGCCGGGCTTCCTTTTCTTGTAAATTATCGCCGTTTTTGCCGGCACTCGATTGCTGTTCCTGCTGGGTAGCCGACTGCTTGTTTTTGAGTTCGGAAATCTTCTCTCTGATCAGTTGCGGGCTATTGCCGAGCTCGTTGACTAAACGCTCGCTTTTCGCAATTTCGCCATCCAGATCGCTCAGCCGGGTCTTTTCGATGACTTGACGTTGCTCGAGTTCATCGATGGGAATACCGGTAAATCTTTCCGGTTTTCGATTTTTCAACTCCTCTTCGGCGGCTTTGGTTTGAGCCTGCACTTGCTTCAACTCCAAAGGCACACCGGCGGACAAACGCTTCAAAGCCTCCGCCTTGTTTTCCTGATTGACGGCTTCCTGCAGGTTATCGGCACTTTCCTGGTACGCCGCCAGGATACGGCTTTTGATTTCGTCCGCTATATTGGCCTTGTCCTTGATCGACTGCATGCGCTGCTCCACCTCTACCAGCGTAACGCCTTTGATCGCCGTACTTTGATTTGCCGCGGCGGCCGGGTTTACACTACACAGCAGACAAAATAGCCAAATCGCCAAAAAGGAATTTATCAGGGTGAATGACATGAACTGGAAATTTACACGAACCATAGAAACTACGGAATGAATACAACATGAACGATCGGGAAGGCATCATCAAATACCAATTGCAACATAGCCATTGCGATTTACCTACCGATATCGATATCAGTGAAATCAACGCCTGGCGCGGCATTCTATTCAGATTGCGCCTGATTGGACAATCAACGGAAAAATACCACGGCTTGGCTTACGGCAATATCAGCAGGCGTTTGTCACCCAATAGCCGTCAATTTTTGATCTCGGGAACTCAAACCAGCCATCTTGATTTTCTGCATCCTGAACATTTTGCCATCGTGGACTCGGCCGTGCCCAGCGATAACGCCCTGACATCCCACGGCCCCTGCAAACCGTCGTCAGAAGCATTGACCCATGCCGGCGTCTACCTCAACGCCCCCGGCGTTCAGGCCGTCATCCATGTGCATAGCCCGGAGATCTGGCGCAACACCCATATCTTGCAATTGCCGCTCACCGGCCCCGACATTCCTTACGGTACGCGCCAGATGGCCGAGGCGGTGCGGCAACTTTTCTCATCGGAAGCAACAAAAACCAAAGCCGTCTTCAGCATGCTCGGTCACGAAGACGGCGTCGTCAGCTTTGGCACAAGCCTGACTGCGGCAGCGAACGCGCTGTTGAAGCAACTGGCAAATGCGCTGGCTATTGAGCAAAGCCTTAAGGCTAGTTAGAATACCATCTTTATTAGCATTGTTTAATTGAATCATGCCTGAAATCATCATCTATACCGGCCGGCTCTGCCCTTATTGCACCATGGCCAAAAGACTGCTGGAGCGTAAAGGAGCGGCATATACCGAAATCGATGTGGATTCCAGGCCTGAGCTGAGGCAGGAATTGATGCAGAAAACCCGGCGTCGTACGATTCCACAAATTTTCATAGGCGAGCGCCATATCGGCGGATTCGACGATTTGCAGGCTTTGGACATGAAAAACGAGCTGGATCCCTTACTTCAGGATAACCCTTGAGGCACTTTTTCGCCCCGCACGGACGGATAGTTTACTCTGCGGGAAAGGCTAAGTAATCGGAATAAATTGCAAGCCAACCTGGGTCATACCTTCGCCATTGGCAACCCAGATCACTTTACCCATGGCCGCCAGCCCGAATTCCTTGATTTGTAACTTGACCGGCTCCGAGACTTTGATTGCCGGATGATCAGCGGGTAAACGAACGCACAGGCCTTTGGTCGAACGGTTGATTCCCTCGACAGTCAACCAGTGCTTATCTACGTATAATTCTGCGGTAAAAGGCTCGGTTTTTCTATAACCGCGGCGTTTAAGCCAGCGTTTTTCGGCATTATGTACCACCGATTCGAATTCTAGCCCCATCATGATGTGTCCATGATCTTCACGAACCCACACCACGCTGACATCGCCGGACAACATCAGCTCTTCGATGAAAATTTCGGCCCGCTTGTCCTCGTTGATAAAGGCGTCGAAATCCGCCGCGCAAGTCAATAATTTCCCCGGCAATACCTCTATCATCGCACCTTTTACGGAGATATCGTAGCAATTGAACTGCAAGGATTCGTCTCCTATCTGCAGCAACCCAACCGCACCGAAGTGTTTTCTATATTCTTTTCTTTCTCGAAACATTGCTGCCGCTCTCGTATGTATCCATTGGATGCATAAAAGATAGCTTATTTCTCTCTATTCAGCCAACTCGAAGTCAGAATAACGGACTGTGACCTACACTTTCCATACACAACCCCCGGAACATGATCTCACTCTAATCCTCTGGCGAGATCGGCCTTGATGTCTTCGAGGTTTTCCAGGCCGACCGAAATCCGGACCAGACTATCCTCGATACCGGCCTCGGCGCGTGCTTCCTCGCTGAGCCGGCCGTGAGTCGTCGTGGCCGGATGGGTAATCGTCGTTTTCACGTCGCCTAAATTGGCGGTAATCGATAACATACGGGTCGCGTCGATCAAGCGCCAAGCCTGCTCCTTGCCGCCTGCCAATTCGAAACTGACGACGCCGCCGAACTGGCTTTGCTGGCGCTTGGCCAATTCGTGCTGAGCATGCGATGCCAACCCCGGATAATGCACCTTGGCCACCGCAGGCTGCCGTTCCAACCACTTGGCCAGTTCGAAGGCGTTGTCGCAATGGGTCTTCATCCGCACCGCTAGGGTTTCCAATCCGGATAAAAATACCCAGGCGTTGAAAGGGCTCATCGTCGCCCCGCCGGTACGCAAGTAGGGATAGATGTCTTTTTCGATCAAGGCTTCGCTGCCAATGACCGCACCGCCGACGCAGCGACCTTGCCCATCGATATATTTGGTCGTCGATTGCACGACCAAGTCCGCCCCCAGCGCCAAGGGCTGTTGCAAGACCGGCGTACAAAACACGTTGTCGACCACCAACAAACAGCCATGTTTGTGTGCGATATCGGCCAGCGCCCGAATATCGGCGATCTCGATCAAGGGATTGGATGGCGTTTCCAGAAATAAAAAGCGGGTATTCGGCTTGATGGCCGCTTCCCAGGCCGCCAAATCCGTTAAATTGACGAAATCCGTCGTCACGCCGAATTTTGCGAAATAATTCTGAAAGGTCAGCACGGTATTACCGAACACGCTACGCGAGCAAAGCACGTGGTCGCCCGCTTTCAGCAAGGCCATGCCGACCGCCATGATAGCCGCCATGCCGGATGCAAACGCCAGGCAACGTTCGCCCTTCTCCATCAACGCCAGACGTTCTTGCAGCGCGGTGACGGTGGGATTGGTAAATCGCGAATAAATATTGCCGGCCTGTTTGCCGGTAAAGCGCAAGGAGGCCTGTTCGGCCGAATCGAACACATAGCTCGATGTCGCAAAGATCGGGATGCTGTGCTCGTCTTCATGCGTGCGCCTATGCCCCGCCCGGATGGCCTGGGTTTCCAGCGCGTAGCCCTGCCAGTCAAAATCAGTCATGGTCCATCCTGTTACTTTTGCGCGATAGGGCTAACCGCGGAATTTCTGAGTTCTTGCGCACCATCGTTACGCAAGGCTTCCACCCGGGCCAGATAGACGTCGTCGATGTCTCCAGTCACGTATTCCCGGCTGAAACAGGAGGTATCGAAACGTTTGATATTGGGATTGCCTTTACCGACGGCATCGATCAAATCATCCAGCTCCTGATAGATCAATTTATCGGCACCTATGGCGTCGCAAACCTGCTGTTCGGTGCGGCCATGCGCAATCAATTCATGTGCGGCCGGCATGTCGATACCGTAAACATTGGGGTAACGCACAGGCGGTGCGGCAGAGGCGAAATACACATTTTTGGCGCCGGCATCCCTAGCCATCTGTATGATCTGTTCGGACGTCGTACCGCGCACCACCGAATCGTCCACCAACAATACGTTCTTGCCGGCAAACTCCAATGAAATGGCATTCAGTTTTTGCTTGACCGACTTTTTCCGCATCTTCTGTCCGGGCATGATGAAGGTTCGTCCGATATAACGGTTTTTCATGAAGCCTTCGCGGAACTTGACGTTCAACTCGTGAGCGATTTGCAACGCGGCGGTTCGACTGGTATCGGGAATCGGAATCACGACGTCGATGTCATGATTTGGCCACTCCTTCTGAATTTTCTTGGCCAGTTTTTTACCCATGCGCATCCTCGCCTTATAGACCGAAATATTGTCTATGATGGAATCGGGCCGGGCGAAATAAACGTATTCGAAAATACAGGGACAATGATTGGTCTTTTCGGCGCATTGCTGGGTATGGAGTTTACCGTTGGCCTCTATAAATACCGCCTCGCCCGGCGCGACGTCGCGAATCAGGCGAAAATCCAGCACATCCAGCGCCACGCTTTCGGAGGCGATCATGTAATCGCTAGTGCCGTCGTCGTTTTTACGCTCGCCGAACACGATAGGACGAATGCCATGCGGATCACGAAAACCCAATACGCCAAAGCCCGCTATCATGACGACCACCGCGTAGGCTCCGCGGCAACGCTTGTGCACCGCACTGACTGCTTTGAAAACATCGTCGACCGTCAAGGTCAGCCTACCGGTTTGCTGTAGTTCGTGCGCGAACACATTCAATAACACCTCTGAGTCAGAGCCGGTATTGATATGGCGTTGATCATCGACGAAGACCTGAATCTTCAGTTCCTCGGTGTTGGTCAAATTCCCGTTGTGCGCCAGCGTCAAGCCGAACGGCGAATTGACATAAAACGGTTGAGCCTCTTCGGCACTGGTGCAGCCCGCGGTCGGATATCTGACATGGGCAATACCCATGGAGCCTTTTAACCTCAACATTTCGTCGGCGGAAAAGACATCGCGGGTCAAGCCGTTTTCCTTACGCAAATGCAGCCTGGAACCTTCGCATGTTGCAATTCCAGCGGCATCCTGGCCGCGATGCTGCAACACCGTCAAGGCATCGTACAAATCCTGATTGACATTTTGATTGGACACAATCGCGGCAATACCACACATAACAACCCTAAATAACTAACGATAATGAATGTAACCCATCAAATCCGACGGGATATGATCTTTCAGCCAAACGGCCAAAGATTGAAAAGGGGGAATCAATAAGGACTGTTTCCACCAGGGATCTTCCGGCAACGGCGTAATGCCGGCCAGCATGACCATCACCGAAACCAATACAGCGCCGCGTATGATGCCGAACAGCATGCCCAGCAACCTATCGGTACCCGTTAAGCCGGTTTTTTCGATCAATTGATTGAGCAGGAAACTAATCAAACCGCCCAATATCAGCGTCATGAAAAATAACGCGATGAAAGCCGTCGCTATTCTGGCAGACGGATAACTGATGACAGTCTGCAATAAAACCGCAAAATCCCTGCTGTAATGCAAGCCCACACCGATGGCGACTATCCAGGTGAACAACGCAAAGGCCTCTTTGATGAAGCCCCGAATTAAGCCGATAATCGCCGAAATCAGCACCAAGGCGACGATAGCGTAGTCTATCCATATCATCTTATCGATAGATAAGGCATCCAGCATGCTCATAATCCGATCAGAGACAACGAAAGCCTATTCGTCGCCGGAGACGAAGGTATTAACATTGATTTGAGCCAGTTTCGCCTTGACCTCTTGAGCCTTGGCCTTGTCCAACATCGGCCCCACCCTGACCTTATAGACCGGTCCTTTGTCGCTGGCCGCCTCTTTTATCGATGCCGCAAAACCTTGTTTTTTCAAATTTTCCTGCATCGTCAATGCGTTTTCCTTTTTACTGAATGAGCCAGCATTCAGATACCAGCGTATCGTGGCATTTTGCGCCGCGGCTGAAGGCTTACCGGCTGAATCTACTGCCGCCGGCTTGACGACCTTGACTGGCTCCTCATCCACAACCACGGGCGTTGGCGCCGCTTTGACCGCTTTAGCCGGCGTAATCTTTTCGGCAGGCAAGGCAACGTCCTCTTCATCGGCCAAATTCAATGCCGGCTCGACCGATTTAGCCTTGGGGCTTACCGCCGCCTCCTTTTCGCTAATGACGGCACGCGGTTGCTTAAGCATCTCGATATCGACGTCTTCCTCGCCTTCATATACGACTGCAGGCTCTGGCGCAGGCGCGGAGGGTCTATCCTCGGGCGCTACAGTCGCTACGTCCTCGACCTTTTCCGGCAGCGGCATGATTTCAACATCTTGGGCCTTGCTCGGCAACGCCGGAATCTTCAATTCATTGATGGTTTTACCGGATTCGTCGATCGGATCGTCGAATAACATCGGCACAAAAATAGCTGCTAAAGCCGTGATCACGGCGGCGCCAATCAATCGTTGCTTCAACTCTTGATCCATCTTCATTACCTCTACGAAAAATGGGATAAATATTCAGACACCAAAAAAAAAGAACCGAAAATCAAAATCAGTTCACCGGGTAAGGCGTTATGCCTAGCCGCATCGAATGCCTCCAAAAAATCGCCGTAGCCCACATCGACATTGCTCATGTCTTGCTGCTTGAAATAGGCTTTTATTGCCTCGGGGTTGGCCGCCCTGGGATTGGTCAAGGGAGCCAAATACCAATGCCCGACGCGTGCCCGCATCAACTCCAATACGCCTGCAATATCCTTGTCTTTCATCATCGCGAATACCGCATGTATCCTGACGGACGGAAAATAATCCTGCAAATAATTCAGCAAGGTCTGCACCGCTTGAGGATTGTGCCCGACATCCAGTAAGACCGGTTTTTCTCCCGGTATCAACTGAAACCGGCCTTTCAATTGCGCAGTCTTCAGACCTAAGCGAATCGACGTATCCTCGATAGGCAGTCGCGCCTTAAGGCACATGACCGCCATGACGGCGGCGGCGGCGTTACGGAACTGATGCTCGCCTTTTAAGACAGGTTCGGGCAGGCCCTTCAATTCTATTTCGTCGCTAATCCAATCCCAACCCTCTGCCTGTTTTTCATAGCCGAAGGCCCGACCTATCCAACACAGTTTCGCACCGATATCCTGCGCCGCCTGTATCAAGGAATCCGGCACATTGGCATCGCCAATGACAGCAGGACGGGCACTACGGAAAATTCCGGCTTTTTCCCTGCCTATGGCTTCCTCGGTATGGCCCAGCCAGTCGATGTGATCGATGGCGATAGTCGTCACGAGAGCCACGTCGGGATCGATGATGTTCACGGCGTCCAAACGGCCTCCCAATCCCACCTCTAAGATACGCACGTCGA
>JAQTYP010000523.1 GCA_028688235.1 Methylomonas sp. | reverse complement strand
CCATGGCGACGGTGAAATAATGCACCGCCAGCTTTTGGCCGCCTCTCAAATGCGGATTGGCCATGAAATCGGCGTGGCGTTGCTTGCAGCCGGCCCAGCATACGGCGGCTTTTTCTTGATAGGCTTGTAACGTCATTTATTTGTCCTCTTCGCCCAGCGCGATGAAATTATGCGGGAAACCGTTGGTGTCGATCGAAGACATCCATTTCAGGAACGCGACGATGCCCTCGGCTTCCTGTTGGGTGATGTCCAGATTCGGCATCTTGCGGTTGGAACCGAAGGTGCGGGCGTTTTTTTCCGGGTCGAGCAGGAAATTCACCATCATTTGCTCGCGCGATTCCTTGGCGATCCAGCCTTGATCCAGCCAGGCCTTGGTCAAATCCGGCGCGTAATAGGCACCGTTGCCGAGCAGGGTATGGCAGTTCATGCAGTTTTTGGCCTGTACGGTTTTCTTGCCGAGATCGACCATCTTGGTGGCTTCCTCTTCGCTCAAGGTTTTACCGAACAACGGCGCGTCGTCGCCGATTACCGGTTGAAAGCGTTGTTTGGTTTTATCGAAACGGTAGCCGACGTCTTTGTTGATGACGCTGAACGCCGGCACCCTGGGGCCGCCGGCGGAAATCTTCGCCAGCGAGTCGAAGGTCAATATCACCAACAGCACGAACGAGCCGCCGGTGACCCAGATCGCGGTTTTTTTCCAGAATGTTTCCGACGCCCAGCGCGGGATTTGCTCAGTCATGACTGCCTCCAGATCGATGAAAAATTAGTATCCGGTTTCGTCGCTGTGGGTGGCGACGCAAAGATTCCAGATGATGCGCGGCATGAAGGCGTAGCCGACCGCCATGCTTAGCGACAGCAGCAACCAATAACCGCTAAAATGGTTGACGGCGCTGAATACGCCGACACAGGCCAGCAGGGCCGCATAAGCCAGCCAAGCAAACAGATTGATCGACTTACGAGAACTGATCCTGGCCCAGGCGAACAGACCCGCATACAAGGCGGCCGTGAAAATAATCATCGCCGCACTGAAAAAACTCAGAAAAAAATCGGATAATGCGACGGGCTCTATCAACATAATAATGTACCGATTATTGAATGTTTATTAAAACATGAATCTGAAATGCAACTTTTGCCGGAGTGTAGAGCCTATTCATCTTTATTTCAAATACAACTTTAAATTCAAGGAACCATGCAACTGACTGCACACACGGATTACGCGTTGAGAGTGCTGATTTATCTGACCATTCATCCCAATAAGCTGGTCACGATCAACGAGTTGGCCGAATTTTTTCAAGTCTCCAAAAACCACTTGGTAAAAGTAGTCCATAAATTGGGAGTCAAGGGGTTTGTGCGCACGGTACGCGGCAAAGGCGGCGGTATTTGTCTGGCCAGGCAGCCGCAGGACATCAATGTCGGCCAGGTGATCAGGGAAATCGAAGGGCATTTTCAGATTGCCGAATGCTTGAATCCTAAAAAACAAGGATCATGCGCAATACAGCCGCAATGCGGTTTGACGAGCTTGTTTGGCAAAGCTGTTCAGCAGTTTCTGGGCGTGTTGGATCAGGCGGTGCTGTCCGACTTGATTACGCCGGACGCTGTAGTGGACGCACGGAAAACCACAGATGGGGAGGCAGGATAGCGAAAGTAATGGTTTCTCGTGTTTCCAAGCTCCAGCTTGGAAACACGCTAACTCGGAAGCTCTAGCTTCCTATCCACATAGACTGGAAGCTGCAGCTTCCAAGACCGAGGTTCCCAAGCCGGAGCTTGGGAGCCAGGAAATCGGCTGCCGGATAAACCAGAGGTCCGATACGCGTTAATACGGGTCTGCCATTCGATTTGCCGGTCTTGGCCGGAAATGTCGTTCATCTGTCTCTGCCTCCACTACATTAATGTGAGGCACAGTATGCCGCCGGCTCTCGCGGAATTTAATGGGTGGATTTACGGTCGTATACGAAGTTCTTAACATCCAGCCATCTTCATCCAGATCGTAGAAGCACCTAAATCCGTCATAATACTATTGGAATCAAGATAATATAGGTGATTGTCGCTCGAAGAAATACCTAGATAAGTGTTAGTGTTTGCGTAGTAGCGATAAGGATAGGGGGCAAGAGTAGATGTAACGGCTCCCGATGGACTCAAATAATCTGAATAATTAGCTTCAGCCCAACTGAAGAAACATAAATCCGATGTCTGAGGAATGTAGATTTCGGCACTAGCCCAATTCGTTCCCTCGACATTCAACGCCCCCCCGACATTCAATACCTTGTTGTTCGGAAGTAATATAGTTTTACCTGGACTATACCTTGCTGATAAGCTGCCAGCGCTGCTCCAAGTGTTACTGTCAGGGTCGTAGAGTTCAGCGTCAATTCTCTGAGAATCGTCGTAATAAAAGCCTATAACCAATACCTTGCCGTTCTGCAACAATATTGTACTCCAGGGAGCAAATGCTATGCTGCCTGCGCTGCTCCAAGCGTTGCTATCAGGGTCATAGAGTTCGGCCCTAGAACTACCGTAATAATAACCGATAACAAACACCTTGCCGTTTTTCAACAATATCGCCTTCCAAATTGGCATCTCTGTGTTTAAGCTGCCAGCACTGCTCCAACTGTTACTCACCGGATCGTAGAGTTCAGCACTGTAAAGGACGGAACCCTCGGAATCCGTAGCAGAGATCCCCCCCGCAACCACCACCTTACCGCTTTGTAATAATCGTGCCCATGCCCCCCCCCGTGCAGTTGTCATGTTGCCGGCACTGCTCCAACTGTTACTCACCGG
>JAQTYP010000522.1 GCA_028688235.1 Methylomonas sp. | reverse complement strand
CAAGGCTACAGCGCGGACGAATTCGAAGCCGTGCTGGCGGTGAATCCGACTCGCCCGCTGGATTTCATGCTGCGCATCCGCGCGGTGCAATCCTTTAGAACGTTACCGGAAGCCGAAAGTTTGGCGGCTGCGAACAAGCGTATCGGCAATATTCTGAAAAAATCCGAGCAGCCGGTCGCCTCGACGATAGGTACGTTGATCGAAGCGGAAGAAAAAAACCTGCTGGCTGCAGCCGAGCAATCTGAAGCCGATATTCTGCCGTTGTTGGCTGCGCAGAATTATCAAATGGCGTTGAATCGCTTGGCGCAGCTGCGTACTACGGTCGATGAGTTTTTCGATCATGTGATGGTCAACACCGACGACGTAGCCTTGCGTAATAGCCGTTTGGCCTTGTTGGCGATGCTGTCCAACCAGTTCCTGAAAATCGCCGATATTTCCAAGTTGCAATCGTGACGGATCGTTATGTCATCCTGGACCGCGATGGCACGATTAACGTCGATTCGGATTTATTCATCAAGTCGCCTGACGAATGGCTGCCGCTAGCCGGCAGTCTGGAAGCCATCGCCCTGCTGAATCGGCACGGGTTTAAAGTGGTCGTAATCACCAATCAATCCGGCGTTGCCAGAGGCTTGTTCGATGCTTCGGCGCTGGAGGCAATGCACGACAAGATGCGCTTGATGACCGCAGAAGCTGGCGGCCGCATTGAGGCAATCTACAGTTGCACTCACGGGCCGGAAGACGATTGTCGCTGCCGCAAGCCTAAGCCAGGTTTGTTCGAGGCTTTTGCCCGCGATAAGCGCGTCGATTTGAAAGATGTCTATGCTATCGGCGACTCTTATCGGGATATCGAAGCCGGTCTGGCCGCCGGCGCTCGTCCTCTGCTGGTCAAGACCGGCAAGGGCTTGAAAACCCTGAAACATCATCCACAACTTGATATACCGATATTCGAGAATCTTTATGACGCGGCAAACTACATCGTTTCGCAAGGCTGACTTCAGAGTCTATTTAGGCTCGACCTTATTTATATCTTGTTCTCGACGCCCATCGTCGGCGTGGCCATTTTAGGCGGTTTTTTTCTGCCCTTTTCGCAGCGATATAAATTTGCCGACATTTGGATCAATTGCTTGCTGTATATGCTCAATCTGTGTTGCGGTTTGCGTCATGAAGTCGAAGGCCTGGAAAATATCCCGAAAGATCAAGTCGCCGTCATTTTGAGCAAACATCAGTCGGCCTGGGAAACCATTGCCTTACGCCAGATTATTTCGCCGCAAACCGCTGTTCTGAAAAAGTCCTTGTTGCAAATACCGTTCGGCGGCTGGGCGCTAGCAACATTAAAACCGATTGCGATCGATCGTAGCAATCAAAAACAAGCCCTGAGGATGCTGCTGGATCAAGGCGTAGAACGTTTGCAGGAAGGATTGTTCGTGCTGATCTTTCCGGAAGGAACCAGGGTCGCACCTGGAGCTTATAAAAAGTTCAATGCGGGTGGGGCAATGCTGGCGCATAAATCCGGTTTTCCGGTGATTCCGTTGGCACACAATGCCGGCGAATTTTGGCCCAGAAACAGCTTTTTGAAATACCCTGGCATCATAAAAGTCAAAATAGGCCCCATCATTTCCAGCCAGAATAAAACGGCAAAAGAGATCAATGCAGAGGCGGAAGCATGGATATCTCAAGCAATGAATCGTATCGAATCCGAAACAATTTGAGCAGGGGCATGCGAATCGATAAAAGCCGATTTGAATTGTCCGTCCCAAATGACATAACCCTTGAACGAAGAAGGCCCACTTACGTGGGCCTCGTTCAGGATTTCTTAAAAAGTCCTGTCAGCGCTAGGTTTATTGTACGCCTGAACCTTGTTGGTTAGGAGTGCCGTAACCTTTTGGTTTTGGGTTGCCTTGATCTGGATCGTCCATGCAACCTGCCAAGCTGAATACCATCAGAGCCATAGCCAAGACAGAAAATACTTTTTTCATAACATCCTCCGAATAAATTTAAAGGTTTTTTATAATTTTTCACGCGCCCAAACAGGACACGCGGAATTTTATAACATGACATATCGTCGCATGCAACATCAAATTTGGCTCGTTGAATTACAGGGCATCGATGTCACTAGGTAAGTTAATCATAATTTCTTCACCCTTCCATTGTGCCGAGCCTATGGCCTGCCAAGCGCCGGACAGGTTTTTAGTCCTCAGGCCTTTTTCCCAAACGAATGGCGCATCGATCTTTTTCATCCTGATGATGAATCGGGTGTCGTTCAGCTCCAGGCCGAGCTTGGTACCCCAAAATGCAGTAATCTTCATGATGAATTTTTTCAGCCTGACCTCGTCTATGTTGGGCGTAACGGCGATATTCGCCCACATCGAATGAACTCTACCCCAGTTAGGGGCTAGCAATCGGCCTTCTTCGTTGACGAAAGGCAGCCAGTGCTCCGAGCCATCGGCATTCAAGTAGGTAATGGCCAGAATATGGTTGTAGCCTTCGAAATGATCGTGCAAATACAAGGCATGGGGAGTGATGCCCAAAAAGGTGTGCGAGAACATCAACAGGGCGTTGCTCATGTCGGCCATTGCGCCGGTGATCGGCGATTGCCTGGTGTCGACCTTCAAGCGATAGAGCAAACCGTAATGCAAACTGCTATTCAATTGAAACAGTCCGATCCCCAGGATGACTGTGGCGATTTTATAGGCGTTGCGTTTTTGCAGCTTGGCTTGATCCCCCACAAAAATCCGATCGTAAAGCGTAGCGGGAAAAGCTCCGGGGGATTGCGGCAAACA
>JAQTYP010000071.1 GCA_028688235.1 Methylomonas sp. | reverse complement strand
CGTCGGCCGTTGGAGTACCGAGGGTTATCAATTCGAACATTCCGCCTCGATCATAGACGGTCAATTCGTCGGCCTAGTAATAGACCAACGAGGGCAACCGCATCTGACCGAAGATCGTATCAAAACCTGGCTGACGCAAGTCACACCGCAATTGCAGCCTTTTTCCGCTCAGGCCGCTTGATTATGTTGGATGCCGAACTCGATCTGACCCCACTAGCCGACTGCGGCATCTGCCGTTTTAACAACAACCTGTTAACCAGCGGAGAATGCAAACCCGGCGATATCTGTGTGTCAGCCAATAGCGGCAGGCAAATCGACCGGTTTTTCAAGGCCCACCCGCAGTTTGCCCCGGAATATGCTCAGGATGGTTTTTGGGAAAGGCGTGCGATTGCCGCCCGCCATCTACCAACCAACAAACTGAAACCCTTGTTGAAGGATCCCGACGAAGCCGTGCGGCGGGTCCTGGCTTATCGGGTTCCGCTGGAATGGCTCAGAGAACTCAGAAATGACAAGGATAGGGAAGTCAGAGTCACCGTGGCCGATCGTTTACCCGCCGAAGAACTGGAATCGATGGCCGCCGACCCCGATTATCTGGTTCGGGTCTATGTCGCCAAACGCCTGCCTAAAGGCCGTTTATTCCGTTTGGCCGCCGATCCCGACTGCGAAGTCAGGCGTGTGGTCGCCAACCGCATTCCGGAAATCAGCTTGGGCCTGATGGCCAACGATGCGGAAGTCGAAATCCGCCGCATCGTCGCTGAACGCATGGATGTCGAAGATTTGGCGATGATCAGCAAAGATCCCGACTGGACCGTCCGCTACGAAGTGGCATTAAGGGCTGATCCCGAATTACTGGAAACCATGCTGAACGATACAGACGAAGAAGTCAGCGAAACCGCCCGCCAACGCCTCGAAAGCCTTAAATTTACCGCAAAATAACATGATGAATGAATATATCGTAGGCCTTACTTACGCCGATCGCCTGCAATTGGCCGCCAACGCTCGCCACCAAGGAATAAGCCAACTGCTGAATGCCGATATCGCCCCTTTAACTTCGTTGATGGGCCCTATGAGCGACGGTCCGGAATGGCCCGCCGGCGCCGCTTGGCTGGCTTGCCGCCACGGCGCCAATGCCTGCATCGTATCGGACGGTTTATCCGATCCGTGGGTAGAGCGCGACAAAGCGGAAACAGGATTGGGGCTGGAAGTATTTATCGAATCTCCGGACGCCGGCGTTGCAAGCGACACACCGTTGACGGCTCTGGCCGACACCTGGCTGTTCCCGCTACTGGCTGAAGTCAGCCACACCCTGGCCGGCTTTCCGTTATTGTGCGATAAATTAGTGGCGGGCAAATTATTGTCGCTGGAATTCAATATCGACCATATCAAGGACGGTCGCGGCAGAGTCGGTGCTTTACTGCAGCAACCCAGGCAAGGCGCAAGTGCCTTAACCATACCCGGCGGCCAAATCAAACTGGTGGCCGCAACCTTGTTGACCGTCGGCGAATTAAAGTTTTTACGCGGCAAGGGCGAAACCGGCCGCATCGAGTTGGCGGACAAACTTTATCAAACGGGCACCGGCCATTTATCATTACTCCAGCGCCCGTCATTGTTTTGAATAGGAACTACACATTGTGAATACCGATACAGCAATCTGGCTATCGACTAACGGTTTCGAAATCCAACCCCCCGTTTCCGTCAACGCCAAAGGTCAGCACGCCCTGATTTTGGCCGCGCAACAAGGCCGTAACGACGTATTGGAATGCTTGATTGCGCAAGGCGCTGACTTAAGCGTCACCGACCTTTATGGCAACAACGCCTTATGGGCGGCCTGCTTTGCCGAAGCCTCGAGCTGCATTAGCCTGTTGTTAAACGCCGGGATAGATATCGATTTCCAAAATACCACCGGCGCAACGGCTCTGACTTATGCCTCCTCGAGCGGCAAACATCAGATAGTCTCGCAATTACTGCAAGCCGGCGCTAATCCGCTGCTGACTACGCAAGATGATTTCAGCGCGCTGGATTTGGCCTCTACCCGCCAATGCCTGAAGCTGCTGCGAGATGCAGTAAAAACCCGCTAAACCCGCCTGACCTCTATCTTGAACTACATTCCCCTCGGACAGACTGCTAGCCAAGATTGATCCGCTCAAAATATTTGACTAGATCAATCCTGATCGGCATGAAGTAAACACTCCAACCATTGGCCGCCGCCGAGGCGATCACGTTGTTAGCGAATTCGACATTCCAGTCGTAATCTGGCAGAAAACTCTTCGGAAACTTGACCTTGTTTTTGACTTCCCAATAATGTTTGGACGCCATCGTCGTGATCGGACTGATGCCTATATAGGTTTCCAGGCCATTCATATGATCGGTGTAGATTTCGATCAATCGATGGTCGTAAAAAGGCTGCGAGAAGAAACCCGTCGCACCGGCGTCGGCCTTGCGCTGGGTGTAATCGCACTCATCCTGCAAACCTTGGCGATGCGGATCGAAACCGGCGTATATGTTTAATCGCGGAAAACGCTGACGTACCGCGCGAATCAAGTCGACAACATCGGTATTGTAAAAAGCCCGTTTCAAACCCTCCGGCGGATCGCCCGTGACCAGCAACACGCTGTCGAGCTGGTAATCTTCTATGATTTTATACAGCTCCCCGCTTTCTATCTTAAAGTCTATCGCCCTAAAATGCGGAATGAAGCGATACTTACTGCGATCTATGCGTGTCGCCAGTTCCCAGCTTCTGGTTTCGAAACGCTGAATGTCAGGGATATTGATGATATTGATGCCTTTGTCCAAAGCTTGGACGAAGGCGTATTGCTGTTCAAAAGCCTCTAGGCTTCTGGGTACGATTTCGAAGGAAATATTCATTGAAAATGCGTTCCGAGTTCCGTTTATTTGTAATCGAGTGTTAAGCAACCATTTTACGCCAACGCCCGAGCATGTTAATCCGCAAGGCGGTGCCTGAACAATGGAATCCTTAAAGGCAGTCGATCATTCGGTTTGACGTTCTTGCAACAAACGGGATAGCTCCCGGTTTTGACGGTGTAAGTCGTAAATGATGAAGGCATCTCTGATGCTTTCGCGCAAGGTATCGTCTTCCCACGGTTTGGGTAGGAATTTATAAACGGCCCCTTGATTGACGGCATCGATGACCGAGTTCAGCTCGGTATAACCAGATAGTACGAGACGCACGGCGTCCGGGTACAATTGCCGCACCCGCCTGAGGAATTCGGTGCCCGTCATTTCCGGCATGCGTTGATCGGAGATGATGACTCCGGGATTATGGATGGCCATCAAGTCGAAAGCTTCCCGGGTAGTGGTGGCGCAGACGATGCGATAGCGACCGGGGCGCAGAGCGCGGGCAAGGGCGGACAAGATATTGGGTTCGTCATCTACCAGCAACAAAACTTGCTCGGGCTTGTCGATTTGCCGTGGCGGGATACGGCGTTCCTCCCGCAATAATGCGGAAAATTCGCTGGCCGGTAATGGTCGACTGAAAAAATAGCCTTGTATGGCCTCGCAGCCGACGCCCCGTAAGAAACCTAATTGCCCTTCGGTTTCCACACCCTCGGCGATTACTGCCAGATTAAGACTATGGGCCATGCCGACGAGTGCCCGAACGATAGCCGCATCGCTGGGATTGGAAGTCAGATTCGTGATAAAAGTCCTGTCTATCTTGATGCGCGCAACCGGTAAGCGCTGCAAATAACTCAAGGACGAATAACCCGTGCCGAAATCGTCGAGCGCATGACTGACACCGTCGCCATTGAGGTCGTACATGATCTTGATCACGCTGTCGGCATTTAATAGCACAACACTTTCGGTTAGTTCCAGCTCCAGCCATTCCGGATCCAGTCCGGTTGCCGCAAGCGTTCGGCGCACGGTGGCGCGGATATCGTTGTTCAAGAATTGCCTCGCAGAAAGGTTGACGGCCATTCGACAAGGGGCCAAACCTTCCAGCTGCCATTTTCGTGCATAGCGGCAAGCTTCTTCGAGCACCCATTCTCCTACCTGACTGATAAGGCCACTTTCTTCCAACAAGGGAATGAAGTCTTGCGGCAGCACCAAACCGTAATCACGACTTTGCCAACGTAAAAGTGCTTCGGCACCGACGATACGCCCCGTAGTCAAGTCGACTTGCGGCTGGAAATGCAGCAGGAATTCATGTCTTTCCAACGCATGACGTAATGCCGTATCCAGACTTAACCGTCGCCTCGACCCCTCGTCCATGTCGGCAAAATAAAAACGGCAACAGCTAATACTTTCCGCATCCGAAGCGGCGTGAAGGGCATGCTTTAGCAATTCGGCCGGCTCGCCGTCCTGGGGATACGTGGCTATGCCAACGAAGGGATCCAGGTACACTTCTTGATTTTGGGTTCGAATCGGCTCAGACAGTACCCGATGCATTTGCCAAGCCAGTTCCTCCACCCTATCCATGCCCTCGGGATTTCGCAATATCACGGCGAATTTCGAAGCGGACAGACGAGCCAGAAAAACCGTATGTAATGTCGATTCCAGTTTCGTCGCGGCTGTTCGAATGACGTCCAGCCCGGTTTCCGGTCCCAACAACTGAACTATGCCATGGTAGCGCCGCAGATTGGCGATCAATACGGCAACGATCTCGGTCGCGTCATGATTGCAAGCTTCCACCAATCGTTCGTCGAACAATGTCCGACTCGGCATGCCGGTCTGAGAGTCGTAATAAACCAAATAGCGCATCTTAGTTTCCGCCGCGACGTGTTTTTCTTCGCGCCGCATGCTGTCTAGGGCAAAGCTGATGTCTTCTACTACCTCTGTCAACAGATTAATTTCCGTAGCGCCGAAAAAATCAGGTTCTGTCAGTGCGACGTTGAATCCGCCGACGATATTACCTTCGAGCCTGATAGGGAAGGCAATTCCGGAACTCAAGCCCCAGTGAGCGATCAATCCGCTTGTGGTCATTTCCGGCTGAATGGGAGTAGAGGTCCCTTGTGATGAGGCCAGCGCCGAATAGTACTTGGGTTTTTGATCTTGGCCGGGTTCCTGAATATATTTCAACTGGGCTATAGTCGCCAACCCGGCCGATACTACCGGCACAACCTGGTCTGTTCCCGGTTTGACGAGTTCTATCCATGCCAGCGAAAAGCCACCTTGTTCGATTGCGATGCGACATGCCGCCCGGTAAAGTTCGTGGGGGTCCGAGGTACGGACTATTGTTCTGTCGATGTGACTCAACATCGCATATAGCCGATTCTGACGCTCCAGTTCGGCCCTTGCTTTCGCCACGGTATCAACCGTTTGCATGAACATCCCCTAGCAGCTTGTCGATGCTTGCCAGCAATATCCAACGATCCAGTGGCTTGGTGACGACTTCCGACACTCCTACTGCCGACAGGCGGTTGCGCGAACCTGAATCGTCTATAGCGGTCACCATGATGATCGGGATCGCTCTTGTGGTTGGATTCGCCTTTAGTCGCCGTGTCACTTCGAAGCCATCCATCTTGGGCATCATCAAGTCCAGTAGAATCAAATCGGGCGGATCGGTAGACACTTCATCCAAGGTCGCTTGCCCTGATGCAACACTACGGATGAAATAGTTCCTATCTTCCAATATTGCCTCTATCAATTTACGGTTGATAGGATCGTCATCGGTGATCAATATTTTTTTTCTGCCTGTCATATCGGATGTCTCCGCGTCAGGTAAACGGGAAGCCAAAGTTCGATTATATTTCTTGCAATTAATCTCTCCATCGGGTGCTTAATATGACATGGCGTTATTCGCGGCGTTTTAGGACCGAGAAACGTGCCAATTTGTCGTAAAAAAATGGCAATAAACAATAAAATACGAGTGCAGACTGCTCGGACGGTGCTTGCCGGCATAAGGAAAAAAGGCTCATCATATCGCCCTCCTCTCAACAGTAAGGCATGAAGATCGAAACAAAGCGGCTAACCCATCGCCTGCGCATACAGGCCGTACATCGCAAGAGATGAGGATCGGGATTGCTCGCGGAATCGCGTCGGGCTTGCCTGCTAACGCTCATTCTCTTTCCCAATGACAGGAAATGCAAGCCATTTCAAATGAAATCAGATGCAGCGTGTTTTGGGTAGAGGATGGATGGGTGCTTACCGTTTTTCGACATGAAAAAGCCGCCCAACCTAAACTCAAAAAGAAGTCAGACTCAGCGGCTTCAGCATTCAACTTTGTTACGCTCTCACTTCGAATAAGGAATATCCAGCAACATTATTCCACCGTAACAGACTTAGCCAGATTGCGCGGTTGGTCTACGTCGGTGCCTTTCAACACTGCGACGTGGTAGGACAGCAACTGCAGCGGTATCGTGTAGATGATGGGTGAAATGATGTTGGCGACGCTGGGCATCTTGACGATTTGCACGTTCTCGTCGTCGCTTTCGCCTAACGCCTCGTCCATGAACACGATCAATTGCCCGCCGCGCGCGCTGACTTCCTGGATATTGGATTTGAGCTTTTCCAGCAGATTGTTATTCGGCGCCACGGTCACGACCGGCATTTCCGCATCGATCAAAGCCAGTGGGCCGTGCTTCAATTCGCCGGCCGGATAGGCTTCGGCATGTATGTAGGAGATTTCCTTCAGCTTCAGCGCGCCTTCCATCGCAATCGGATAATGCGTACCTCGTCCTAGGAACAAGGCATTGTGTTTGTCTGCAAATCGTTGCGACAAATGCTCTATCGATTCATCCAGTTGCAGCACCTTTTCGATGTTGCCGGGCAGACTAAACAACTCGGAGGCGATTTCGTCCTCTTTGTCTTTGGTCAACGCGAAGCGGCGGCCGATGGCCACTACCAACATCAACAGGGCAACCAATTGCGTCGTGAAAGCCTTGGTCGATGCGACACCGATTTCCGGGCCGGCGCGGGTCATCATGACCAATTCCGATTCTCTGACTAAGGAGCTTTCCGGCGCATTGCAGATTACCAGCGAATGTTTTACGCCCAGTTTTTTCGCTTCCTGCAAAGCCGCCAGAGTATCCGCCGTTTCGCCGGACTGAGAGATCGTGACGACCAAGGTGTCCGGCGAAATGACCGGGTTGCGGTATCTAAATTCGCTGGCGACTTCAATCGCACAAGGCACTCTGGCGAGCTTTTCGAACCAATAGCGCGCAACCAATCCCGCATGATAACTGGTGCCGCAGGCAATGATTTGCACCGCTTTGATTTGATCGAATATTTCCGCCGCTTGGTGACCGAAAGCGGAATCTTGCAAACGATTGCCTATGAAACGGCCTTCCAGGGTTTCCGACACGGCCCATGCTTGTTCGTATATTTCCTTCAGCATGAAATGGCGGTATTTGCCTTTATCGACGGAATCGGCTTTTAACTGGCTTTCTACGACAGGGCGTTCGACCTCGGCTCCGGTCTTGTCGAAAATCCGCAAACTGGCTATCTTCAACTCGGCCACGTCGCCGTCTTCCAGAAAGATGAAACGTTGAGTGACCGGAAGCAGAGCGGCTATATCGGAGGCCGCGAAATATTCGCCTATGCCGACGCCGATGACCAGCGGGCTGCCTTTACGGCAAACGATTAAAGTGTCCGGTTGAGCTATACTGACTACGCCCAATGCATAAGCGCCTTCCAACTCCAGCAAGGTTGCCTGAACCGCATCCAACAAACTACCGGCTTTGGCTAATTCTTCGGCGATTTTGTGCACCACGACTTCGGTATCGGTTTCGGACGTAAACTGAAAACCGTTTTGTTGCAACGAAGACCTTAAATAATCGTGATTCTTTATGCTGCCGTTATGCACGACCGCGACTTTCTCCCGGCTGACATGCGGATGGGCATTTTGGGTGCTCGGTTTGCCGTGAGTAGCCCAACGGGTATGGGCTATGCCTATCGTGCCTTGGATTGGATCCGCGGCAATCAAGCCTTCCAGGCCTTTGACCTTGCCAAGCTCCCTCTTACGGTATATTTCGCCGTTATCGATCACGGCCAACCCTGCCGAATCGTAACCGCGATATTCGAGGCGCTTCAGGCCTTCTATCAGAATCGGGACAACATTGCGTTGGGCGATGCCGGCTACTATGCCACACATATTATTTCTCCGTTTTTGTGGGTCGTTGCCAACCCGGCACACTGATTTGTTTGACTCTGCTCAACGTCAGCTGTTCGGCCGGCGCATCTCTGGTGATGGTAGAACCCGCGCCTATCGTCGCATTTTTACCGACAGTCACCGGGGCGACTAATTGGGTATCGGAACCGATGAAGGCGCCGTCTTCGATAATAGTTTTGAATTTGTTGACGCCGTCGTAGTTACAGGTAATCGTACCGGCACCGACATTCACTTTACTGCCTATCTCGCTATCGCCTATGTAACTTAAGTGATTGATCTTGCTGCCGGAGGCAACCGTGGACTTTTTGATTTCGACGAAGTTACCGATATGAACGTGATCGGCCAGTTCGGATTGCGGCCGCAGGCGCGCGAACGGCCCTATGCGGCTACCGGAGCCTATCGTTGCATCTTCGACGACGCTGTTGGCCAAGATTTCGACGCCTTCGGCTATCGTTGCGTTTTTGATCGTGCAATTCGGGCCTATCTTGACGTTAGAAGCAATGCGGTTGACGCCTTCAAAGATGACGTTAATGTCGACGTCTATGTCCTGGCCGAGTTCGGAGAATGTACCTCTGACGTCCAGACGAGCCGGGTCGCGCAAGGTTACGCCTCTTTCCATCAGCATTTGGGCTTGCTCCGTTTGGTAAACCCGTTCCAGGTGGGCCAATTGCGAACGGTTATTGACGCCCAATACTTCGTCTTGGCTGGTCGCTTGGGTGGTTTCTATCGTCAAGCCGTCGTCGACCGCCATTTCGATGATGTCGGTTAGGTAATATTCGTTTTGGGCGTTGTCGTTGCCGAGCCTTGCCAGCCACTGTTTCAACTGCTTGCCTTTGCAAGCCAGGATGCCGGTATTGCCTTCGTTTATCAAAAGCTCGGCTTCGTTGGCATCTTTTTGCTCCACAATCTTAATGACCGAGTGTTCCTTGTCCCTGACGATGCGGCCGTAACCCGTTGGGTCGTCCAACTTCACCGTTAACAAGGCTAATGACGTTGCGCCGACATTTTTCAACAAGGTTTGCAGCGTCTCACGCTTCAGCAGCGGTACATCGCCGTATAAGATCAACACGGTGTCCGCGTCTTCGACATGGTCTATGGCTTGCTGCACGGCATGACCGGTACCCAACTGTTGTTTCTGTTCTATCCAAGTCGCATCCAGATGACTCAGGGTCTGTTTAACTGTTTCGCCGCCATGGCCGTATATGATGAAGAGGGCATTGTCATCCAACGAACGACCGGTTTCATAAACGTGCTCCAGCAACGCCTTGTTGGCTATTTGATGCAGCACTTTATGCTTGGTCGAGCGCATACGGGTCCCCTGACCGGCGGCCAGGATGATAGTTTTTATCGTCATTTCTTATTCCTTTAAATAAAAAAAAGCCCGATGACGCTGGCGTTATCGGGCTTTCAATTAGAAAAACGGGGTAAAAAATTAATGCCCGCGTTTTCGTAATCGTTCCAGCGTCCGGAGCTGCATAACCGCTTCAGCCAATTGAGCTTGAGCAATAGCATAATCAATCTTGCCGGATTTGTCTCGGAGCATTTCTTCGGCGCGTGCCTTCGCTTCCAAAGCCTTCGCTTCGTCGATGTCGTGGGCGCGTATCGCAGTATCGGCCAATACCGTCACGACGTGCGGTTGTACTTCGAGCAATCCGCCGGAAACGTAATACTCTTGACTTTCCTTGTCGGAGATTTTTACCCGCACCTCACCCGGTTTCAAGCGGGTGATCAACGGTGCGTGGCGTGGGGCGATACCGACTTCCCCTTGCTCCGCCGGCGCGAACAGCATCTCGGCCAAGCCCGAGAATACCTCCTGCTCGGCGCTGACGATGTCAACATGAATGGTCATAACCATATCAAAACTCTCCTCTGGTGAGTCGGCTTACATGCCTTTGGCTTTTTCAATGGCTTCGTCTATGGTACCTACCATGTAAAACGCTTGTTCCGGCAGATTGTCGTAATCGCCGTTGATGATGCCTTTGAAACCGGCGATGGTTTCTTTCAAGGAAACATATTTGCCTGGCGAACCGGTAAATACTTCAGCCACGAAGAAGGGTTGCGACAAGAAACGTTGGATTTTACGCGCTCTGGAAACGGTCAATTTGTCTTCTTCGGACAGCTCGTCCATACCCAAAATTGCGATGATGTCGCGCAGTTCTTTGTAACGTTGCAGAATACCTTGTACTGAACGCGCCACGTCGTAATGCTCTTGACCGATGACCAATGGATCCAGCTGACGGCTGGTAGAGTCCAGTGGATCGATAGCAGGGTAAATACCCAGCTCGGCAATTTGACGAGACAATACTACGGTCGCATCCAAGTGAGCGAAGGTCGTTGCGGGCGATGGGTCGGTCAAGTCGTCAGCCGGTACGTAAACCGCTTGGATAGAGGTGATAGAACCGGTTTTGGTAGAGGTGATACGTTCCTGCAACACACCCATCTCTTCTGCCAGCGTAGGCTGATAACCTACTGCGGAAGGCATACGGCCGAGCAGCGCCGATACTTCGGTACCGGCCAGCGTGTAACGGTAGATGTTGTCGACGAAGAACAACACGTCGCGGCCTTCGTCACGGAAGAATTCCGCCATGGTCAGACCGGTCAGCGCCACGCGCAGACGGTTTCCCGGTGGCTCGTTCATTTGGCCGTAAACCAAGGATACTTTATCGATAACGTTGGAATCGGTCATCTCGTGGTAGAAGTCGTTACCTTCGCGAGTACGCTCCCCTACGCCGGCGAACACCGAGTAACCTGAGTGCTCGATAGCGATGTTACGGATCAATTCCATCATGTTGACGGTCTTGCCTACACCGGCACCGCCGAACAGACCGACTTTACCGCCTTTGGCGAACGGGCAAACCAAGTCGATAACCTTGATGCCGGTTTCCAACAATTCGCTGGCAGGGGCTTGTTCGTCGTAGGAAGGGGCGTCTCTATGGATGACCCATTTTTCTTTTTCGCCGATAGGGCCTTTTTCGTCTATGGCTTCACCCAACACGTTCATAATACGGCCGAGTGTCTCTTGCCCGACGGGGACTTTGATCGCATCGCCGGTGTTGGTGACGTCAATGCCGCGGGCCAAACCATC
>JAQTYP010000070.1 GCA_028688235.1 Methylomonas sp. | reverse complement strand
GGGATCGTCCAATTGTCCAAAGACATCTAAAAAATCCATTTCTTCCGATTTCATTTATCAAGCCATCTGGTGCGTCTGTTGTCGATTTTTCTATTTTGACACTGATTTTTTAATGAGGTAGCCCTGCATTGCGCCCACCAAGACCTTGGCTAAGTTAGCAAACAGATTGGCGAAAAGCGGCAGGTCTCGACAAGGAGCGGTGTTGGATTGGCGCTCTATCGAAAACCCCGATGCGGTATTAAAAACAGTCCCGCTTGATGACGTCTGGGGTATATCGAGGCGTTGGAAGGACAGACTGAATCAAATCGGCATTCAACATGCCTTAGACCTAAAGGATGCTGATCCCAAACGATTACGACAGCAGTTTGGTGTGGTGATGGAGAGAATTGTTGACGAGGTGAGAGGCGTTTCCTGTATCGCCTTGGAAGAGATGCCGGCACCCAAGAAACAAATCATGACCTCCAGAAGTTTTGGGGAGAAACTGACCGAATTTGACGATCTGCGTGCAGCCATTACGCACTTTGCCACCCGGTCTGCCGAAAAGTGCCGGCAACAAGGTTTAGCGACTCACGCATTGCTGGTGTTTATCCAGACCAGTCCGTTCGACACAAATCCTCAGTATAGTAATAGCGCGACTACAACCTTCGAAGTTCCGACTAATGATTCGAGTAAGATGGTGGCTGCCGCTCTACAAGGACTAAAGCGTATTTATCGGTCTGGCTTTCACTATCAAAAAGCCGGCGTCCTGTTACCCGATTTGTGGGCAGAGGGCGTGGTTCAAACGTCCTTGTTCGATACCGATCATAACGCACGCTCTGACAAGCTCATGGCAGCCCTGGACGACATTAATCGAAGACATGGCAAACAAGCGATCCGGTATGCCAGCGAGGCCATTAGCACACGCTGGCATATGCGGCAGCAGTTCAAGTCACCGTCTTACACGACTAGCATCAAAGAACTGTGGACAATTCAAATTTGAAGTCTGTCTTGAAATATTGAACTATTGACTTATCCATTCAAGTCAGAAATATCCGAGGTTACTGGAAGGTTTCCTGAAAATTGATATTCATACATTTTCATAACAAGCTCTTTATTCGAATTGTATTTAATATTGTTGTCGATCAGCTTTCTTGAGCTTGTCAGTTTCGATCCAACTAAGGCAATATCTTCAGGCAGAAAAATATCGATATTGGTTTTATGTTTGATTTCTTTTCTAAATCTATTTATAGCCCGTTTGTTGTAAACATTTTTAACAGGCAGTCCAGCAAAGCTAGCTATGACAATCATCCTTTGCTGGTCATTTAACTTACTAAGGCTCTTACTATTAGTATATGTGCCACCAACATTGGAAAGCAACTCCTTGATCTTGGCGTAAGTGCCCTTGATTACTACATTCACGAAGTTACGGTACTTGGAATGGTTGCTGTATTCGAGCGTCAACGCCCACCAACCCCGGCGTTTCTTAAGTACCGTGTTGCAATGGACTCAGTACTCTCAAGCAACAGCGGCACGTGTGGTTGGTTTGAGGCCGACGTTCGCGAGCGGCACAGTTATTTGTTATTCCAACAGCCCGATAAGATCGCAGAGGCCATACGTCTCTTCTCTGACGTGAAGCTATGGCAGAACGTCGCTCTACAACTATCCATACCTGAACAAGATGTCAAAACTCGCCTTAAGCTTATAGTGGACCGACGAAACAAGATCGCACATGAAGCAGACATTGACCCCAGCTTTCCAAACATGCGCTGGCCAATTAGCAGATCCGACGTAAACCAATCGCTGACCTATATCACTCAGATTTGCGAGAGCATCTATGTCGCGGTTCAGTAAACAATTCCAACGCTAGGCGGCGGCTTTTTGATTCTTAGCCGCTGTTAGTGGAACGAAGCGATTGACGGCTTTTGGCCGATTGGTTGAGGTCGCCAATGGCCGCTTTGAACCCTGTTCCTAGATTCTTGCTTTGGCTGATTAGCCACTTTGAAGGAACCCGACTGTCAGGAAGGGGGGCATTGTTTGTTGGTTAAGTGCGGAGAGTCGAATTGCTTTTTTATCTGCTGCCTTCTCATCTTCTTCATGCAACGGCATCAAGCCTCGAACTCAACCTCGAAACATGAGCGACTTGACTCATCTCCATATATCAAAGACAAGCAAGAAATTTCTGGCATATCGCATGATTTTGCCGAATACGCTTCTAGTAAGGGTAAAACATGTCGGACTGATCGAGGGCTGATATAAACAAAGTAGCAATCATCATCACCCCAGCAGCCAAACATCGCCATACCTTCGGGGCCATTTCTGGCGATATAAGCAGCATGAAACGCTCCCTGAAGAACATACAATTCGCCAGATTCATATTCTTGATGGGATAGCGTGATCCGGTGCCAGATCATTGATTTCGTCATACCATGCTCGCTTTCCAATGGAAGCTTATGTCGAAAGCAAGTTTAGGCTTGTGCAGCCTCGATGCCAAGTTTGGCTATAGCTTTGTGATCTTCGAAGCAAGGGATGTGATTTGCAATCGAGCATCGAAAAATGGCAATGGCAAGCAAAGAAAGGTTCTGAGCTAAGTGATGCCGCCGATGATTGCAATCATCGATGGCTCAAATGGTTGATTCGAATGAAAGCTGCTATCGGCTGAATAGTGATTCATCGTCACAACGAAGCATAACTGAGCATAACGCTAAGTCGCGTAAATCTCGCGTAAATCTCGCGTAAGCCAAATTTCAGGCACAAAAAAACCAGCTCTGATTTCTCAGTAACTGGTTGATTTGTATATCGAATTGATGGTGGGTCGTGTGCGATTCGAACGCACGACCATCGCATTAAAAGTGCCAAACGGGTTTTTAATAAGTTATATTAATCAATAACTTACGGTGTTCGCAAAACTTGAAAACCTACTGTAACCTACTACAATCAACGTCGCTTATATCCTGGGCTGTGACAGATTTACTACAGGTCATCGAGGCTGTCCTGGTAGTGAATATTGGCGTGGGTGACTCCGTGCAGCAGCATGTTCATGCTGGACACGCACAGCATGGTGGTGTCGAAATCAAAGCCCCAGAACATGTTGTGCTTGATGTGCTCACGGTAAGGCTCCAGCAAATCGCCGACATAAACAGCGTTGCCTTCCTCGTCCTGATGCAAGGCATCCGGCGAGGTATGAGTACGGTTCAGGTATTCCATGCTGCGGGCCAGAAAGCCTGCGGTACCGCAGGCTGGATCGCATAAGGTTTCATTGGGTTTGATATCAACCATCGCCACCATCAAATCGATGATGTGGCGTGGGGTACGAAATTGCCCGTTTATGCCAGCGGTGGTCAGTTTGGACAACAAATATTCGTAGAGATCGCCTTTGGTGTCGCCTTGAGTCAGCGGCAGTTTTTCGATCATTTCCACTGCGATGGTCAGCAGGGATTCGCTTTTGATTTCCAGATCGGCGTCGCGCATATATTCGCCAAAATCGGTTTCGGCCAAGGTAACACGAGCAAAATGCGGGAATACCTTGGTTTTGACATGCTGGAGCATGGCTTTGCCGGACAGGTTTCTGAAGTTTTGCCAGCGCAGCAACTGGCCTTCCGAGGTTTCTGGAAACAAGCGTTTGAACGGTTTACCGGAACGCGCGGCCATGCGCTCGTTGTTGGTTTCCTGAATGTCCAAAAGCCTGGCGAACATCAGGAAGGAAATTTGTTCGATAACGGTCAACGGATTAGTAATGCCGCCGGTCCAGAATTTTTCCCAGAGTTGGTCGATTTGGTTGCGAAGTGCGCCTGTAATCATGTGTGTTTTTCTAAAAATATAAGGGTTACCAGATCAGGTTGACCGGATAACCGGTAAATACCTGATCGGCACTAACAATCTGCATGTGCTGTTGAATGCTTTGCGCAATCAACAAACGGTCGAAAGGATCGCGATGCACCGTTGGCAATTGGCTAAGGGCCTCGATATGCGCCAACTCGATAGGCAATAACTGCAAGCCGTTTTGCTGCTGTTGGGTGCTAATCAGGGTTTGCAGGCTTTCGCTGAGTTCGAGCTTGCCGAGTTGCTGCTTGATCTGAATTTCCCAAGCGGAAGCCAAGCTTAGAAACAAGGTGTTGTTTTCATCCTGGCAAGCAGCCAATGCCGCTGGCGACAGCTTTTCCGGGGTGTCGTTCAGCCACAGGAAAACATGGGTATCCAGCAATAAATTCATGCGTCCTTACCCAACCAGAATTCATCCGGCAATTCGTTATCGAAATCCTCATTGATCTTGATTTTGCCGCGAAACTGTCCGAATACCCGCTTTGCCGCTGGCTGCATGTCGGCAGCGTCTTCCAGCAAAACGATCACTTTGGCTTTACCGGCTTTGATGAAATCCGGCAGTTGCAAATGGATTTGATGCTGCTCGTTGATGACTGTGGTGAGTTCTAGTGCTTGCATAGTGTTTTACTCATGTTGGTTTTGCCCAGTTTGCTGACTCTGCATGAAAGGTTTCAATAAGGCAAACAGTTCGTCGGCTTGTTCTATTTTAAAAATGCCATCGATACCATTGGCATGCAGGGTGGAAAACGGCGCCGCGTACAGTTTTTCGACGGTAATGAAGCCGTTGTTTGCAATATAGGTTTTCAATAAATTCAAAAATCGCACCTGGATGGCGGTGAGTTGTTCGTGGTGATGCAGGAAGTCGGTGAAGTGCGCTTCCACCTTTTCAGGATCGAGGCCAATCAAGGCGCGGATGGCTAAGTGCAATTGACCGGCGCTGTCGGGGAAGAACTCCTTGAGGGTGTTGAGGTCAACGCCGGGATTTTGCGTTAACACCAACGACGACAGTTGTTGCAGATCGGTGTCGCTCACCGGCTCGCCATTGCGGATTTTTTGCAGGGTGATGCTGCTGTCCAGCAGGTCATCCAAAATGGTTTTAATCTTGAAACGATAGGCAATGGCTTCCGTACCTTTAAGGTTGACCTTTACATCGTAGTCTTCAATCTTTTCCTTGTCTTCCACGACATCGATTTGCTTGGCGTTATCACCGGGGCCGCCACCTTGCTGATATTTCATAATGCCGCGCAGTTCCAAGCGCAGTTTTTCCAGCTTGGCGCAATCTACGTCTTGCCACCAGGCTTGCTTTTGAATGGCGGCAATCAGCGCATCCTTGGCACGAACGGCTTTGATGGTAATCGCCAGCCGATCGACGCGGCTGAGCAATTCCATTTGCTTGTCTTGAAAGCAAGTGGCTTTTTTCAACAAACAATCCTGCATTTCGGCAATCAGCCGATCCAGTTTGATGGCGTCTTTATCGCTAATTTTGCGATTGCTCATCAGCGGCGCAATGACTTTGCTTAGTTGTTGCTGGGTAGCCGGTGCAAACGTTTCCAGCACGCCTTCCTGCTCCATCTCGTGCACTTGTTTTAGGGCGTTTCTTACCTGGATGCTGTTTTCCGGCAGATCGTTGATGTCCTGTTTAATCAGTTCTATCGCAAGATCAAAGGCTGTACGGTTGTTTTGCGCGACCGCCGTTTGCGCCAATTGCAAGCGGGCATCGAACAGGTGATGCAACACGGATTTGCTGTCGCCGATTTCCGCCTCTTCGTATTCTTCTTCGAAATATTTGAAGTTGGCGTAATGGTCGAAAATTAGGAATTCGGTTTTGTGTTGGCCTAGGCCAAACAGGTTCTCACAAAGGCGGGGGCCGCGCCCGATCATTTGCCAGAATTTCACCCAAGATTTAACCGGCTTGGCAAACACCAGATTGACCACTTCCGGTACATCGATACCCGTATCCAGCATATCCACAGAAATGGCGATACGGAAGTTATTGCGGGGCCCCTTGAATTCGTCGATCAAGGCTTCGACACGTGGCACCTTGTTATGGATAACCTTGCAAACCGCTTCCCCGTGTTGGGGGTAAAGCTCTTTGAAGGTTTCCTGTAACAATTCCGCGTGTTTTTGCGAACGGGCAAAGATAATGCTTTTACCGACCAAGGCACCGGTATCATCCTTGATGCCTTTCTCCATCAGGTTTTGCAGAATGACGCGGTCGGTGTCTTTATTGAAAACCGCTTTGCCGATGTCTTTACCTGCATAATCGTAGGATTCGGCATCATCATCCTGCTCTTGCAATTGCTCGCGCTGTTCATCGGTCAGGTTGGCCCATTTAATCCCTTCACGCAGAAAGTTGGTGGTCAAATCCTTAACCTTGAACGGCACCAAGTAGGCCGGAACATTGTTGATGGCTTGTTCCAGGCCAAATTCGAAAGTGGGGTCTTGGTTTTCGCAGCCAAACAAGGCGTAAGTATTGCGGCTGATGAATTTAACCGGCGTCGCGGTTAGTCCAAGATGCAACGCATCGAAGTAGATGAATAGATCGCGATATTTGTTGTAAATGGAGCGATGGGATTCGTCGGCAATAATCAGGTCAAAAAAGCCAATATCAAACTGCTCGAAGCGATTCATCATGGCGGGATAAGTCGAGACATATATCCGAGCATTGGTGTCGACTTGCTGTGTTTGGCCAATAACGCAGCGGGCTTCCGATGGCAAAAACGATTTAAACGCATCAGCGGCTTGTTTACGTAGTTCGTTACGATCACACAAAAACAGAACGCGCTTGCCCCAACCACTGCACAACAATAGTTCACAAATGGCAATGGCTACTCGTGTTTTACCGGTGCCGGTGGCTTGAACGATTAGCGATTTGCGTCGTTGATGCTGGAATCGGGCAATGACGCTTTTGATGGCTTCGATCTGATATGGACGACCCGCGATCGCCACGTCGGGATTCAATTGTTCCGGTTGCGGATGGCGGTGCTGCCGTTGGTAGAAGCGGTATTTCAAGCTTTCTTTACAATAAAAGCCGTAGACTGTTCGCGCGCTGTTGTAATGCACATCATCCCACAACCCAATTTCATAACCGTTGGTATAAAAAATGATCGGACGTTGGCTGTAGGTCTTTTCCAAACCATCTGCGTAATAGCGGGCTTGTTCACGGCCTTGGCTTAGTGTCACTGATGCTTTTTTAGCTTCGATAACCGCCAAAGGTTTGCCATCGTCATCCCAAAGCACATAATCCGCTTTGCCTTTGCCGCTCGTCGTAGGCTGATGATCAACGGGCCATTCAATAGCAACCTGATGCGGATTGTTTACGTCCCATCCCGCTTTGGCGAGTAGGGTGTCGATCATGAGTTTGCGGGTTTGAGCCTCATTCCATTGCAACGCATCGCTGGCCTGTTGGCTGGCAGTTGCCGCTGATTGACGATCGGCTTCGCTGGATTCCTGATAACTGGCCTTTGCTCGGAGTTGCTCGACTTCAAGCAGCAATGCATCCAATGCTTCGGTTTGGTCTTTGAGCTGTTTTTGGTAGCGTTGATTGTCTTTTTTTAACGCTTCAGTTTGCTGCTGAACGTTGACCGGTTCGTGAAAGCTTGGGATATCGTCTTTACCGAGCCCGTAATAACGCACAGCCAGATAAGCGGCAATTTGTTGTGCAACACCGAGTGCAATAGCGGCGGTACGGGTGTCGCCTGATTCCCCGTGCGCAGGACCGTTACCTTGGATACGCAGGTAGTTCAGGTTATGAATTAACGTTTTGTTGGCGACTTCTTGAAAGGACGCATCGTTGATCAGATCGATCAATTGCGGGCGGAACAGTTTTGGCAGTCGCTCTTGGAAATAAATGCTTTTAACGGCTTGTTCCGCCAAGGTCCGCAACTTGACCAAGCTGCTGCTGGGATCAGCATATAAGTGATATTCAGCAAAGCCACCCAGATCGGCGATCTCTGGTTGGTACGGTCTGATGAATTCAAAATTGACTGATTGCATGATGATTCTGTCCATAGCCCTTCTAAAGCGAAGAGCGTGCCAATTATTCTTCTATGCCCAGCTTGTCCATCCAATTGCTGAGCGTTTGGTAGTTCGGCAATCCTAGCAGTGCCGTGGCTTTCTTTTTATTACCAGCTACTTGAGCCAATGCCTTGGTAATGTATTTGCGTTTGATGTCGTCCAGTAAGCCTTGAAAATCAAGGCCTGAGCCGATTTCGGGCAGATCGCTTTTATTGCCGCTGGCCGGGCGGCTAATCATGGCTTCCTGAATATCGAACTCGGTAATGGTATCCGATTCCGCCCAGATCGAAGCGCGGAGTAACGTGCCATGTAATTCTCGTATATTACCCGGCCAAGCATGGTTCAGAATAATATTTTTTGCTTTTACAGAAAGTATTTTATCAATGTAACCCGGTTGATTGGATGCTTCACGATTGATCGCAGTCATCAGGTGATCCACTAACAGTGCAATGTCGCCACTGCGTTCGCGCAACGGCGGCAATGTCAAAACGCCAATCGCGACCCGGTAAAACAGATTGCTATCATCAATGGCTTAATTGATTGGCTTGAATGAAAGCTGCTATCGGCTGAAAAAGCGATTCAGTGTCACGACGAAGCTGGACTGAGCACAACGCTAAGTCGCGTAAATCTCGCGTAAGCCAAATTTCAGGCACAAAAAAACCAGCTCTGATTTCTCAGTAACTGGTTGATTTGTATATCGAATTGATGGTGGGTCGTGTGCGATTCGAACGCACGACCATCGCATTAAAAGCTCTCTGAGCCGACTTTCCCGCCAGTTCCCGACTTGTCGCATTCTATCCTAATTGTTTGATTTTCAAGGATAAGTATTAGCATCCCTCCTAAACTATTATCCCTAGGCTTCCCTAAAAATTGCCACTTTTCCTTGCACAATTACACAGGAATTACACAGACTTTTTTGCGGCCCAACAAGCATGTCAGTTGACTTCAGTTCGTAACCCCTAGCAAAGTCTTGCTTTGAAACGAACATTCACAGGAGCTACTGGTAAAAGCTCCCAACAAGCTGCGTTTCAATTTGCTGCAATATTAGAGGCGATAAGTACAGGCCATGCTGCTTGGTCAGCAGCGAGATTTTTTGCCATGTCTCTTCGGCGCTGAGTAATCCACGTTTGTTTAGCAGCAACATAACTCCTAACGTGCCCATTACTTTAATGCCAAGCCGTTGGGCTTTTCGTCTAGCTAATAAATCATCCAGAATCACGTAATCCACTAGCAACTCTTGCGCTAAGACAATGGCTTCAAGTTCGCCTTGATGTAGTCGTCCGAGCGCTCCTTGAACATAAGCATTTCCCGGAGATGAAAGTGAACGCACTTTTATATTTGTGGGGATAGGAAAATCCCGCAATTCATTAACAACGCCGGGCGATGTGAAGATTTCAGCAAAACAATCTGCAAGAAGCGTCAGAGCATCTATTTTGCTTAAAAAAATTATTGGACTTGTATTCAGTACAATTTTCACGAAACTAAAGCTGTCCAACCGTTTGAATATCTTCCAAAGCGCACTCATCCGCCACAATATATCCTTGATTAAAGTGCTCAACTAAACGCGATTTAAAGCCTTCAAAATCCAAACCTGCCATATGAGCAGCGCTGGCAAAGCTAATTTTTCGTGCGTGATAAAGGCTCGCTGCGAGAAAGAATTCTGCCGCAGAATGTCCGAGAGGTTGCAATATGTCGTCAAATTCAGGTTGCAGATGGATGTTCATAATGCTGATCCTGTGGATAAAATTCTGCGATGTTGCCAATTCATAGGCAACAATTCTACGCGAGTTTTTATCAAGTCGCTCTAATCCGATGCTCAAATCGTATCCTTGCTTTGGGCTGCTCTATGCCGACATTTGGAAAGTTGGGGTCAATTTGTCTCTCCGCATTAGTGATTTGCTGACATTAAAGTACAGTGCTTGAATCTTATGGATCGCTCGTTACAACTCGTTGAGCAAAAACAGATACGTCTAAACTCAGCTGCAATACATAACGTAAAGAATATGCCGAAGCTCCTTCAAAACGCAATTTAAAACTAGCGCTTGTCGCCTAATTAACGCTAGTCGCATAAGGCTAAAGTTCCCGGAAAAACCTATTTTATACCGTTTATACCAAAGTTATCACTGGTATATTGAAACAATAATATTGTCAGTTAAACTCTTACTCAAGAAAACAATTGCTGGAGTAAAAAATGACGGAATATATAGAAATTGACAGTGGGAAATCTGTTTTCATTGGGTATCAGCCACCTGCCAATATGGAAGAAGCATACGACTGGATTGATGCTACATCAAAAATTGGCAACGATTGTGAAAATGTTAATCAAAGGTTAAGATATTGTATTCACATGTTGATAAAACATAAAGTACATGAAATGGCTAATCATACGGAAGAGTCGATGCTTAACCAAATTCGTAATAAATCCAAGCTGCATAAATCTACAATCCACGACTATGCGAATACAGCAACTGTAGAGTTAGTTCTTAAAATCGAGCAAGGCATAGTATCAGTAGATGCAGCGACGCATTTATATCACAATGCAGATCAATCTATTTGGAAGTGTATTTTTGACATTGTACAACTCAAAAAAAAATTGAATTTATTTGAGAAAAATAAAAAGAAAAGGAAACGACATTCTAGATTTGGATATAAGGAACCAAATCCATATTTTTCAAAAAGCGATATTATTAAGGCAATTGCACAATATAATAAGAATCTCAAGGAAGAGCTGGAAGATCAATCTACTTTTGATTCGCTGGATACGGAAAAATCTCCTTCATCTACGCCAACAATGCCAAAAAAATCAACGCTAAATAAAAGTAGCAGTTTTTGGGATGACGATGATCTTGATCCAAGAAGTGATAAATTTGATATTGACTCATTCCAAAACACGAACGCACCAATTTACAATGACGATGACTTTTTTTATGACAAGGAGTTTTTTACAGAAAAAGGACGAGCTGAAAAATTCAAGAGAATAGAAGAGGCGTTTCAATATATTGAGGAAAAAAGTCTCAAGAAGGTTGAGGAAATATTAAAATATCTAAAGAAACCAAATCTATATCAGGCCTTGGCGTATGACATTCTTTTGAATACTAAAAAAAGCCACCGTGAGCGTGTGATCATAAAATTTGAAAAACTTATTAAAGAAAAGAGGCAGCAGACAAACAAAAAAAGTTTAAGCAAGCCTAGTTGAGATATTTTTGATGGCGATTCGTGGAGCAAAAAACAGGCAAGCAAAAACAGATACGTCTAAACTCTGCTGCAATTGCCGTCATTGAACGCAGGAAGCAAGAACATCCATCCGACATGTGGCTGTTCCAAGTTCATAGCAATCGGGCAA
>JAQTYP010000521.1 GCA_028688235.1 Methylomonas sp. | reverse complement strand
ATGCGTTCGAGAAAAATATTCCGCAAGACGCCACGTTTCCGGGTATCTGGGCGGATGCCGACGAACGCAAGGCCGCCCGGGGGCTGATTGATAGGCAATTGGCCTTGCTGGCGGAAAACCGGCAAGCGGCGACGACGCTGATGCGCAACGGCTATGGCCTCGGCGACATCAAGATTTTGCAAACACAGCCGGATTTGCGGTTCGAGGTCGAGGTCAATAACCTGACCGACGGTCACAGCGTGCCGTCCGGTTTGATTGCCGAGCGCAACGTGTTTTTGCAAATCACCGTCGCCGATGCCGGAGGCAAGGTGTTGTTTCGTTCCGGCGACTTAGATCCCAACGGCGACGTGCGCGATACCTTGTCTTTGTATGTCGGCGGCGGCGAATTGCCGGAAGACGAGCAATTGTTCAACCTGCGTTCGCCCATCCTGGTACGGACGCCGCACGGCGGCGAGCGCGAGCAGGTCATTCCCGCCAACTATGCCTTCGATCCTTTAATCTTCATGCGGCCCTCGGATTCTCCCGCGCTGTTGTTCGGTGGCATACGCGACCTCAGATTACAAAAGAAAGCCATAGAGCCCATGGGCAAACGCTGGGCCAGCTATCGGGTCGATGCGGCTCTGCTGTCCGGGCAAAAGCCCTATCGAGTCAATGTCAAATTGGTCGCCGGGCAATTGCCGCCGCATTTGATTCAGGCGATTTCCGGATTCGGCTTGGAATACGGTCTCACCGCGCGTTCGCTCGGCGACAAATTGGTCGATCTTTATCGTGTGTTGTGGGAAAAAAATGTCGAAATTCAATAAATCGCCGCTTCGACTGTCGATGGCTAGATGGCTGCCGGCGTTGTTGATCAGCGCCGGGGCTTTGGCGGATAGCGCTAAGGACAGTGCTATCCAGCCCGCGACCGCCATCGCGGAGGAAGGCCGGCGGGCGGTCGAATTTTATCGCGACCCGCTTCCAAGCTACGCCGTGGCGGATGCGTCCCGATTATCCGCCAAGACGCCGGCCTATCCTGCCGTGCAAGTCGAGCGTTTGCCGCCTTTGTTCGAACTGGGCGATCCCTTCCTCGGTAACGGCCCGATTCGACCCGGCATCGAAACTCCGACCGGGCAAATGCTGCAACCTTGGTTTCTGTTGTACGGATCGTTGCGGAGCGCGCTGCAGAGCTTCGAGGATGGACGCGATCACAATATCGAATGGGCCAACCGTTTGGACTTGAACGGCAATCTCAATCTGTCCGGCACCGAGCGGGTGTTGTTTTCGCTGAGACCCATCGATGGGCAGAGTGGAAAATATTCCGGTTACAACTTCCAACCGGGAGACGACGAAGGCTGGCGGGAGGACTTCAACACCAGACTGACCAAACTGTATTTCGAGGGCGAACTGGGTGAGATATTTCCAGGCCTCGATCCCGGCGATTCCAGCAGCTACGATGTCGGCTTTTCGGTCGGCCGACAGCAATTGACTGCCCAGGACGGCATATTGCTCAACGATAATATCGACGCGGTCGGCCTTACCCGCAATTCGCTGATGCTTCCGGGCATTTCCAATCTGCGTTTGACCGGCTACTACGGGTGGAACCACGTCAATCGCGGCAACAACGACAACCGTTATCGCGTCGACAATCACTCGGCGCGGCTATTCGGTCTGCAAGCGGAAGCCGATACCGCTCTGGAAAATACCGTGGCCTTGGATTTACTGCACGTCGGCGGCGAGGGTCGCGACGGCGCCTGGTATTTCGGCGCGGCATCAACGCAACGCTTCGGTGAGCTGAATTCGACTTTTCGCGCCAACGCCTCGATTCCAGAACGCGGGCAAAGTGAAAACGCGGGCCGGGGCGTGTTGCTGCTATCGCAGTTATCCACGGCTTTAGGCGGTGGCGACAACAATCTGTATTGCAATACTTTCGTGAACATTGGGCGTTTTACGTCGGCGGCCCGAGGACCGGACATGGGTTCGCCGCTGGCGAGTCTCGGCATCTTGCATGGCCCGGTTGGCATGGGCCGCTACGGCGTGCCGCTGGACGGGCGGATCGAAGATACGGTAGGCGCCTCGGTCGGCTATCAGCTATTCATGGACGGCATCGCCAGTCAGCTCATCTTCGAGGCCGGCGCGCGTACCAGTACCCGTGGCGAACGCGACGAAGGCATGCTCGGCTTCGGCGCGCGTTACCAACACGCCTTCGGTAAACGTTATTTACTGCGATTGGATACCTTCGTCGCCGGCAAGGAAGCCAGCGACGTCAATTACGGTTTTCGCACCGAGTGGTCGGTCAAGTTTTGACGTAGGCCGAATGTTTCGCAATCGCGCAATTCTATCCGCTGGTAAACACGCGTTTAGACTGACGGTGACGCTTCCCACGGCTTCTTTCCGTTCCCAATCCTCCATCATCTTCTGCTCGCTGGCGAGTCGAGCGATGGTAGGCGCGCGTGGAATTTCGATCTGGTTGATGGGCAGGTGTGAATTTTTTGGTCGTTCATTTATTGGCTGACTGTTTAATTTCTAAACTATGGCGCTGAGCGAGCGATAGCTTGTCGTTGCACATGCGGTGGCTGACCTGGAATCGCCACGCGCTAGGCTGGCGCGGTTTCTAGGGGGTTCCGGGGCGCGGCAACAGCGGTTTCAAGGACTGGGCACGACATTTGCTTTTGGCTGTGAAGTGGTTTTGCCACGCAATTTTACAGCCCAGAGACGACCATGGATTTTCCAATCTTTCATATCGATTTTATCGGCAATCGCTTATTGATCGCGGCCGATGCGATTTTGCACGTTCTGATCAATCA
>JAQTYP010000520.1 GCA_028688235.1 Methylomonas sp. | reverse complement strand
ATGGAAGTACACTTCAATGCACCACCGCACGGCATACCACGTGACGATCGTTGCTGCTTGTTCAAAACAATCGACTGGCAGATTGGTCAACAACAGCCATTCCAAAGGTTCCACGCCAGGCGGTGGAGCATCTTCGCGTGCTAACACCGCATTGATGCTGAGTTCCGGTAGCCGATACCCTATCCGCTTAGGCGGCTTGAGAGTCACCGTTGTGGCGCGTAATGTGATATGCGCCAGTCGCGCTGCACGGTTCGGTCGCGGTTTGACGTTCACTTCAGCGTAACCCAATACGGGCGCTTGCTCCACAGCGGTCCACAGGCATTTCGTACCGTTTTCCGGCGAAACCAACACGCGGTTTTGCGTCGCGCGCACGATCCATTGAGCCCGTACCGCGGGAGCGTAGTCATAGTATTCGGCAAACCATTCGTAAATATCGCCCTCCCTATCGGCAAGATTGATCAACAGTGTGTCCGGCATTTGCGCCTGTAACGCGCAACTGTCCTGGTAACTTTCCAGCCAATGACGGCTTTCTTTTTCGTCTACGCCTTTGTGAAGTCGTTCACTCCGAAGGCTTGGAACCTCACGGGACCAATACGATGCATTGACGACACCCAAACAAATACGCGACGGCGTAAAGGCAACCGTCGGATGCAGTCGGCGCGAGTGTTTCTCCACATCCTTCAATGTGCCGAGCCCCTTCGGCCCCAAGCAAATAGTCTTATCGTCCTCGGTGGTGTCCTGTGCCAACAGCACGATTGGGCTGCTCTTCATGCGCTCGATCGTGGCATCGCGATGCGGCGCCAGTATCTTCTCGAATGTCGTCTTATCGTTATCGAAGAAACGATAGGCCCCCATCGTCTCCTTCCAACCGCCACAGGCCGCCGGAATACTGAGTTGTGGATGCTCGCCCAATTGCTCCAATAGCAAGGCCAGTCTCTTGTTTAGACGCTGATCTTCCAAATCGGCAGTTTGCACTTCTTCTTCGGCCCAGTTGCTCATTGCCTTTCTCCTGTTTCTGTATCTCCTTGTAGTTTAGTCTTTGAGGAACTTGTGTATAACGATGAGCGCTCCAACTTGGGAACCCTCAATCTCGGAAGCTCCAGCTTCCTTCCAACCGACTATCTTTAATCCCATGCCCAAAGTAAAAAAGACTCTGACCCCTTATATTTCCAGCGTCAGAAATGGCCGATTGGTTGAAATCGCCAAAGGCAGCTTTCTGGGCATCCAGTCGCAGGATGCGGATTTGGTTGACTGACTGCTTTGGAGAAGTGCGGCCGTCAAGTTTGGGTCGGCAGGAGCCGTTCAGGTTCCAACCTGCTTTGTACCTTGGCCGAGACGTCATTTCCATTCCATTATGGAGGAAATTGTCGGTCGGATTCAAAGCACGAAACCAACCTTGTTTTGCAAATAACCGATAAACCCGAAAATAGAGCGCTAGCGCTATACTTCCCAGTAAACGAATAACCTAAGCTTATCGGCCAAATAGTCGATTCTAGCCAAAGTACGTTACCCAGGATGAACGCCATGCCAGAAACGACTTTAACAAACGCATCCCACAGCAGCTCGATAACCGCCAATCTGGTTCGTGTGGATGCCCGCCGTATCTTCAGCGCCGAATTGCATTGGCAGGGCGGCATCATCGTCTCGATAGCGGAACTGGGCGCGGAAGACGCCGACCTGCCGTATTTGATACCTGGTTTCATCGACGCCCATGTGCACATAGAAAGCTCGATGCTGACGCCTTGCGAATTCGCCAGACTCGCCGTGCGACACGGCACGGTCGCCACAGTTTCCGATCCTCACGAAATCGCCAATGTATTGGGCGTGGCCGGCGTGGAATATATGCTAAACAACGCCAGCCAAACGCCGTTCAAATTCTTTTTCGGTGCCCCGTCCTGCGTGCCGGCCACGCCTTTCGAATCCGCCGGCGCTTGTTTAGCTGAAAAACAACTGGACGCCTTGTTCCGCGTCGACGGCATCCGCTATTTGTCGGAAGTGATGAATTATCCGGGCGTGCTGAATGGCGATCCGGAAATATTGGCTAAACTGGCGCTAGCTAAACGTTACGGCTACCCTATCGACGGCCATGCGCCGGGTTTGAATGGGGACGATGCGCGCCGTTATGCGGCGGCCGGCATCGGCACCGATCACGAATGCAGCACCTTACCGGAAGCCGAAGCCAAGCTGGCGGCCGGAATGCACATTTTGATACGCGAAGGTTCCGCGGCGCGCAACTTCTCCGCGCTTCACACCTTGATCGGCCGCTACCCCGATAGGGTCATGCTGTGCAGCGACGACAAACATCCTGACGACCTGCAGGCAGGCCATATCGATCGACTGGCGGCCAAAGCCATCTCTCTGGGCCATGACGTATTCGACGTATTGCAATGCGCCTGCGTCAATCCGATTCGCCATTACGGCCTGCCGCTAGGACAACTACGCGTGGGCGACAGCATGGATGCCGTCTTGATCGGCGACCTGCAAAACCTGAAAGTCATCAAGACCTGGATAGGCGGCCAACTGCTTGCCGAGCAAGGCCTTAGCCTATTGCCGAGTATAAAGCCGGAAATCATCAACCGTTTCGAGGCCCGCAAGCTTCAACCTGACGATATAACTATCCGCTACCCCGGCGGAAACATTAAAGTCATCCAGGCTTTGGATGGCGAATTGCTGACCCGGCAATTAATCGTTAAGCCCAAGGTCTCGGCCGGCGGCAGCGTTCCGGATTAGGATAGGGATATACTCTGGCTGGTCGTCGTCAATCGTTCCCGGCCGGCCAAACC
>JAQTYP010000519.1 GCA_028688235.1 Methylomonas sp. | reverse complement strand
ATCCAGAACGTACCGAAACCAGCAAAGGTTCGTTGGCACCACCGAACTGTTTGCCGGTGGCTTGTTCGATTTCGGCGATTTGCCAGCGCACCTCGTCCATTAGATCGGCCGGTAGCTGTTTGTTGTCGAGATATTGCAAACAAGTCGCCGTGGTAATCACGAAGCCGGGCGGTACGTTGAGCCCCATTTGCGTCATTTCGCAAAGGTTGGCCCCCTTGCCGCCCAGTAATGCCTTGTTTTTGCCATCGCCTTTAGCGAATGAGAAGCTGTATTTAGGGTTCATCGTCCACCTTAATGAGTCTGTTGAACAGTTGTTGCCGTGAAAGTCAGCGTAGGAGCTGCCTTCATGAGCATTAGATTATAGTCGCCAAGCGCCTGTTTGCTGGATTTTGTTTAGGCTTTAGCTTGCATGGCGAATCGCTTAGGCACGCGCATATATCGCATAGTCTGCAAGCCGCCCCATTCAGTTTGGCTTTCGTTTGCCGTTTTTGACGATAAACCAGATCGAGCGCACGTCCGATTCGGGTTTGCTCAACACCAGCGTGATGACGGTTTCCTCGAGTCCTGCCAGCAGGCCGATCACTGACGCTATTCTAAACGGCCACGCCGGGCCTTCGAAAAACAGAATATACAAACTGGTGCCGATGCAGGCGGCCGCGAGTTTCACAGCCCAGGTATGGTAACTGGTGAAGCAACCGAATTTGGCATAAGCGGCTCCCGTCGATACCAGCATGCCAACGACGATGGCACCGACATAAACCGACTCCTGCCGAACAACATCGGGCCATAGCCACCAGCAACAAACGGCTATAGTCGAATAGGTGACGATATCGGCGGAACTATCCAGCGCGGCGCCGAACGCCGAGACCTGGCCTGTCCAGCGGGCCGCCATGCCGTCCAGCAAATCGCTTAAAAACACCAATGCCAGCAAAGCCATGAAACCCGATGCGTTGTCGTGCCAGGCCAGCCACATCAGCACCGGTGCGGCCACGAAGCGAAACCCGGTCAACAGGTTGGGCAGCGTCCATCTGGAAGGCTTGGGGGGATTAACGGTCATAATGCAAACGATGCGGCCAACGGGGCATGATCCGATAATACTCGCCACGGCGCCTGAGACAGGCGCTCGCAATCGAGCGGCGTGAAGCCGCGGTAGTAAATACGGTCCATGGGCAAGAAGGGTAGCCATGCCGGAAAGGTGCGGGCATGAGCGCCGTGAGTGGTCTTGAATACCTCTTGTAAGCCCAGGTGGTCGTGGAACTGGCGCTCGGCCCGGCCCAGCCAATCGTTGAAATCGCCGGCTATGATCAGCGGGGCGTCGTGAGGTACGTGTCTATCGATACGCTCGCACAGGCTAGTGAGTTGCTGGCGCCGCTCCATGCCGATCAAGCCCAGATGCACGCAGAGGATATGCAGGTCCCGGTTGACAGACGGTAACCTGATGACACCATGCAATAAGCTGCGGCTGGCCCAGGTGAAAGGCGAGACATTGATGTTTTCCCAGCTTTCGAACGGATATTTGCTCAGTATTGCATTGCCGTGGTGGCCGGCCTCGTAAATTGCATTCTTGCCGTAGGCATAGTAAGGCCATACGCCTTCGGCGATGAATTCGGACTGCGAAAGTTCCGGCCAGTCGCTGACTTTCTGTTCCTTGTGCTTGTGTTCGCCTTGCATTTCCTGCAGAAATAACAAATCGGCATCGGCGGCAACCAAGGCGTCTCGAATCTGATGCAACACGAAGCGCCGGTTGCTCATGTCGAAGCCTTTGTGGATGTTATAGGTCAGGACGCGTAGCGCTGTTGGATTCATGGGCTTGGCCTGTCGGTAATGGCGGCGGCTCGTTAATACGGCCGGCGGCGAATATGCCATTTATACAACAATGGCGAGCCAAATTCTTCCATTAAGAAAAACGCGATGGCGACCAAGGCAATATCCCATGTGCTCAATGCCAGCGCATCCTTCATGAGATAGGTGGGCAGCACCGATTCCGGCAATGTGTCGAAACCTCGGGCTCTGCTGCTTTCGATTTTACCGATGCGGCGCTTGAGGAAACTGGCGGTCAAATCGCCGCTCATCGAGAAGAGGGCAAACAGGCCGCCGAGGAGCGCAGGTAAACCCAGTAGCCAGCCTATGCTCGCCGTTAGCCAGGCCGAAGCGATCAGGCCGCGCCAGGTTTTTGCCGCTCCAAACAACGGGTGGCCGTCGCCTAGCCTAAGTCCGCCGTCGATCGGCCGTGCATAGCGTCGGCGTAACAGTTTGTCTGCCAGTATCGGGGCGCCGTTGGCGGAAAGCAGCAAAACCAATGCGGTAGCGATGCAGGAAAGGCAGGCGCTAGTCAATTGCTTATCCCCCTGAATTTAAATGCGCCGATCGAGACGCGCAAACATCATGAGTATTATCCCGTTACGTCGGGTCGGATTATAGTCTGATGCCAGGAATTTGCGTTGGCATGTTTTTTGGCATATTAAGCGGAGGCCGGCCAAAAACTGATGTCGGCGCCCGTTTATCCCTTTTTGAATTTCCTCGGATTCTTGGTGTTGCCGTTCGTATGCTTGGTCAGAAAAGACTTGTTTTGGGTTGCGGGTTTGGCGGCTCTATCGAAGTCGGACTTGGGCTGAAAGGAGGGAATCAAATGCTGCTTGCCGTTACCTATCAAATCAGCGCGGCCCATTTGTTTCAAGGCCTCGCGCAGCAACGGCCAGTTTTTCGGGTCGTGGTAGCGCAAGAAGGCCTTGTGCAGTTTGCGCTGTTTCATGCTGCGTGGAATGGCGATATCAGGAACGCTT
>JAQTYP010000518.1 GCA_028688235.1 Methylomonas sp. | reverse complement strand
TCGTTGTCGTCTTCGTCCAGCGATAGCCAAACGGTCTCGACCGCTTGGCCGGCTTGAGCCGCAAATTGGGCGAGCAAAGTGCTCTTGCCGAAACCGGCCGGGGCGCATACCAGTGTCAAACGGCAGTGATCGCTCAAGGCCTGCAAGCGCTGCAATAGCGGCAAACGCGGCACGATGCCGGCCCGCAATTGCGGAGCGCGGAACTTGGTCAGCGCGACGGAACTCCAGATCGGCGATGCGGAAATAGATCGTGACTCGAGGTCGGCTGAAGGGAAAATGGCCTGTCCGGGCATATTAAAAATACGGCTGCGGCGCCGTCCCTGGCCGGTACCCCCGCTTCCCGGCGGGTACTGATTTAGCTGACGCATCTTGCTAATCCGATTTGGCTTGAGCGGCATTGAAAATGCCGGTGTTGGGCGAGCACTTTGAATTCGACTTTCCGATTTGCGAATGCGCTGGGGCGATTAAAATCGCCCCGACGAATCCAGGGAAATTATTTCCAACCAAAATCCTAAGTCCGGCTACATTAGCTCGCCCTAAACCGACCATCCTGCCGGCACTTACGCTGTGCGACGCCTGTCCAGCAAGCCTAGTCCGGCCAGAGCCGAACCCAAAAGCCAGAAAGCGCCGGGCAGGGGAACCGCGTTAATCTGAGCCACTTCGGTGGCGCTCAGGGCTCCGTCCCAGATACGTATGGAATTGACGGCGCCTGGGCTGGGGCGATAATCAGCTCCTAGAGGGTCGTCTTCAAAGAAATGCATGGTCTTGTCGCTTGAGCTAAACACCGCATAGCCGTTATTGTCGATAAACGATCCTTGCTTGACGCCGTCGACATAGGCGGTGAAGGCCTTGGTGTTGCCGTCCCGCGTAAGAACGACCTCGTAGTTGGTGTTGGCTTTCAGTCCCGAGTGGCTGGTGCTACCCACCCAACCGGGATAGAAGAATAGATCGCTCATGTAAGTGTAGACGCCGTAATTCGAGCCGAGATTTTTGAAATCGACGATCTTTTGCAGCCGCTCGCCGGAAAGCGAAGAGAGGTTGAAATTCAAGGCGATCGAATAAGAGCCAGCATCGGTGAGCCCGTTAGATAGCGTCAGGCCTTTATTATCGCCAAAGCTGTAGCTGTCCGAACCCAGTGTTCCGCCGTCGGCGACCAGTGCAGGACCGCCCAGAGTATCCTCCAGATTGCCATTGAACTGGTAATTGTGTTGCAGCACCGCTGCGCCCGCGCCTGTCGTAAACGACGCTAACATTAAGATCGTCGCGCTTGTGCGTAGTTTGTTCATAAATTTTCCACTCTTGATTGATATTGTTGAACCCGAAATCCATCGGGAACGGCCGGCTGCGCGCGCCCGCTCTCGACTCGCTCCGAAATCGAAACACTTACATGTTACTTTTTCGAGCGATACGCCAACACCCTACATATGAGGGGACAAAGACATTGATAACACCAAGGCGACAACGCCGACCATGTCTGAAACAATTTCACATCGAAGCGTGGTGCGATACGGGCATCGATAACCTATAATCCGGTTAACCTAAAATGTAGATGCGATCTCGGTCCAACTGTTCAGCCGACTAGGACGGCTTATGCACCTAAAAACTTATTTAACGTCGAACCAACGCCGCCTATCATGAGCTTGAAAAAGAGAAACGATACGCTATTGGCGGCCTTGCAGCAGCTTTGCAGCCTAGGCCTGCCCAGCGAAGCGGTGATGCCCGACCTTTTACAAGGCCTGAGCCGATGGATGTCGACCGACAACGGTCAATTCGTCTGGGTCGATGCGAATCAAAGGCCCTGCAAATTTTACTGCGATGCAGGCGAAGCAAATACTTGGCAAAGCTATTTGGCGTTGTTCGACCATCTGACGATTCCCGGCTGGAGCGGCCGCGAATGGTTTCGCCGTAACGACAGGGCAACCTTGGTAGGCGGCTTCCATGACAAGGGCTATTACCGTTCGTCATTTTACGGCGAGGTCATGAGTTCCGTTGGCGGCGAGTGCAGCATATGCATCCCTATCCGCGATGCCGGCGGCACTGTCTACGGTTCGCTCGGACTGAACCGCGATAGCCACTCGCATCCTTTTACCGATACCGAACGCGAACGATACGAGCAATTTGCCGCCCACCTGTCCTTGCTGTTCTCCAAACCGCTCGATCCCGACGCCAATGCGTTCGAACGCATTGGCGAACAGGGCATGGCGATCTTCGATTACGCGGGGGAACTTTTGTACGGCGACGACACGGCCAGGCAACTGCTTTTCCTGGCCGGACATTCCAAATTGACCGGCGTAGCCGGTACGCGCAAAGAGGTGGGCGTGGAAATGCAGATCCGCCGAGTGTGTTTGTCCTTGCAAAGCATAGCGCGCGGCACGCCGGCGGCTGCACCCACCTTCGACCTCCAAACGGATTGGGGGCGTCTTGTGTTCAGCGCCCGGCTAATGTCTTCCTCGTCGAACGATGGCGGTGCGGTGGGCATGGACATCGTGCGCTATATTCCGCGCCGCGTTGCGGTCTGGCGCCGGATCAGTTCGCTGGATTTGCCGTTGCGGCAGCGCCAGGTTTGCCTGGAGTTCGTCGAGAACCGTTCGCTATCCGACATCGCCTCCTTGTTAGGGATCGGCCGCACCACGGTGGTCGAGTATGTCAATAAGCTCTAGGATCGTTTCGGTCTGGTTCCGGGTCGTGAAAATTTGCAGGAATATTTGTTCTATTCCGCGCCGGGGAAGCACTACGAATGAATAGCCACCGAGTCATTTGATGCCGGATGGACTAGGACACCTACG
>JAQTYP010000517.1 GCA_028688235.1 Methylomonas sp. | reverse complement strand
TTGGACGAATAGGGGCCGGCATTGACTTGAATGACATATTTCATGACGCTATGTAGGACAGTCGATAAATCAATATAATTGCGCTATTTTATACTAGCAGCTCTCGGTATCAGCTTTTTTTCCGCCGCCGCCATTTTAGTCGGAAACCAATCATCCTCGGCAATGTCCGAAGCATCATGAAACTAAAGTCCTTAAGCATTGCAATAGCCTTCTGCCTACTCCCAACATCTCCCCGAGCAATCGAGATCGAAAAGATACAGTTACCCGACATGGGAGACTCTTCCGGCGCGCTGATCTCACCCGCCGAGGAACAACAGTTGGGCGCCGCTTTTTTCCGAAATCTGCACTCGCAAGCCGATATCAATCAAGACCTTGAAATTCAGGATTATATTCAAACCATAGGTCGCCAGTTGGTCGCTCACAGCGATACACCATCCACCCCGTTTCACTTCTTCGTGGTGACGGACCCCAACATCAACGCCTTCGCCGGCCCCGGTGGCTATATCGGCGTCAACTCGGGATTGATATTGCTGACCGAGGCCGAAAGCGAGCTGGCATCGGTCATGGCGCACGAGATAGGCCACGTCACCCAGCGCCATCTTTACCGGCAAATCGAGGCCGCCAACAAAATGTCGATACCGACCGTGGCCGCGACACTGGCCGCCATACTGATAGGCACGCAATCCCCTCGCATGGGGCAGGCCGCGTTGATGGCGGTGCAGGCCGGCAGCGTTCAGTTCCAGATCGATTTTACCCGCGATAACGAAAAAGAAGCCGATCGGGTAGGTATGCAAACCTTGGCGGAATCCAGTTTCGACCCTCGCAGCATGCCGACTTTTTTCGAGCGCCTGCAACAATCGACACGCTATTACGGCCGAGGCGTTCCGGAATTCTTGAGGACGCACCCGGTATCGGAAAACCGGATTGCCGATACCCGAGGCCGGGCCGAGACTTACCCCTACCGCCAATACCCTGATTCCATGGGCTACGGTTTAACCAAAGCCAAGTTATATGCCCTGACCGCCACCAACAAAACCGACGCTTACAAGCATTTTTCCACGCTGGAACAACAAGGGACCGATCTGCAGCGCGCCGTGGCGAAGTATGGCAAAGGCTTGGTGCATTTGCTGAACATGGAATATCTCGAAGCCAGCGATATTTTCCAGCAACTGAGCCAGCAATATCCTGAGCAACCGCAATATAGTCATGCCCTGGCGCTCACTGCAATGGAGTCCCGCGATTACGATAAGGCCAATCAGCTATTCGACAAGGCCACGCGCAATTTTCCGAGCAACAATGCGATCAAATTGGAGTACACCCGCTGCTTGTTGAAGAGCGGCCATCCGGAACAGGCCAGACAAATTCTGTTTACGGCATCCGACGATCAAAAACAGCGGCCTTTTTACTACGAATTATTGGCGCAGATTTATGCGGACATGAAGCAAACAGCCGAATCGCACCGCTATATGGCCGAACACTACTACCTCAGCGGACACACCCCAAGCGCCATCACCCAAATCCAACTGGCCAAACAACAGAAAAACCTCAATTATCAGCTTCAAGCCATACTCGATGAACGCATGAACTTCTTCTTGAGCGAAGAAGAAGAACGAAAAAAAGAAAGATAAACACCCATCAGAAACAGCTAATACTTCCAACTTATTGTTTCACTTATTTAATTTCGACCCGAAATCAATACCGCCTGAAATTCGAACTTTTTCGATAGACACGACCAAACTTTTCACCTAAACTTCGCGCACCTTTTAGGGGTGAACAAGGCCAAGACCCTGGGTCAAGGCCAATGTTTTTGAGGGGGGAGCGGCCTGTTGCCAAGGCTCATAACAATAATAACTATTATAACTGCGTTACTAAACTGTCGACTCCGGCAGACGTCCGACACATAATAATAACCAACAAGAGGACGAGCCCGCTTTACGCGGGCTTTTTATTGCGCGCTGTTTTTCAAACGCCGTCCAACTACTTCGATTCAATCTAACGCTTCATTTCTATTGCAAACGAGATAAGCTTGCCGGCGTCCTCAAAACCGGCTTGACCCAGGCTGATCAGGCCGGAACCGCGCAGCACCATCTCTTCGTGGGAAATACGCACTACACCGTCGTCGCCAAAATGCAAATAGGTACCGTTGGTACTTTCGTCAACGATGATAAACTTGCCAAAGCGCAACTCAAAACGGGCATGCAGCCGAGAGGCGAAATCGTTATCGACGACTATTTCGCAGGCGCCGCCGCGACCCACGGCGACGCATTTGTGATTCTGATCGACTTTGACGGTCCTGCCGCCATAACCGAGCGTCAACTCACTAACGACTTCCGGCGCAAGCTTCGCGATGGGCATATTGAACCGAGTGCGCTGTTCATCCTCCTCCTTCCAGACCACGATGAACAGCGGAAACCGCTCTTCCTTGCCCTTGAACTCGGCCACCATAATCTGATGCGCTTTTTGCTTCAAATCTTCGGTCAAGTGATCTAGCACCGACTGCGAAGTCATGATCTGGTTGGCCAAGGCCACGGATGCCACACGGGCCGCGACGTTAACGATGTCGCCGAACACATCGCCCGCCTCGCGGATAACCTCGCCGTAATGGAAACCGATGCGAATGTGCATGGAGTTGCCTCCCTCGTACCGTGTAGCGCTAACGGCATTCTGCATGGCACAGGCGGCCAGGAACGCGTCTTCGGCCCGCGGGAAGATGCACATGATTTCATCGCCTATGGTCTTGATCAAAGTGCCCGAATGCTTGTACACCTCGCCGAGCATGGTCTGTATG
>JAQTYP010000516.1 GCA_028688235.1 Methylomonas sp. | reverse complement strand
CGTCGAGCAGCGTGGAATCGCTTATCAATATCTGGACGGCTCTACACCCGCCAAGGAGCGTCAACAGCGGGTCGATGCCTTTCAGCGCGGGGAGGGCGAATTGTTCCTGATCAGCCTGAAAGCCGGCGGCGTCGGCTTGAACCTGACAGCGGCCGATTTCGTCATTCATATGGACCCTTGGTGGAACCCCGCCGTCGAAGATCAGGCCTCCGACCGGGCCCATCGCATGGGGCAACAGCGGCCGGTGACGATTTATCGGATGATAACCAAAAACACCATAGAGGAAAAAATCGTCGCCTTACACAGCCATAAGCGGGATTTGGCCGACAGCCTGTTGGATGGCGCCGATGTCAGCGGCAAGATGTCGGCGGACGACTTGTTGAGCTTGATGACGTCGGAAGATTAAGCCCTTTCGGGAGGCGTAACCGGTGTTTTTTCGATACGACAGTCACCTGAATGGCCGGGTTGCTGTCGTATCGGACTGGATTGATTGGAGAGTGTTCCAGAACTTCTTCAATTATTCGCAGATTCGGCCCTGAACGATATTGGCTCCACTGAACTCGTTACCCACGATATCGATTTGGCCTTTGTATTTTTGGAACATACCCGTGCCTCCGATGACGACCAAGCGTTCGTTGGTAGTATCGTCGTTAGGGTCATTGACATCGTTTAGCGAATTGATGCCGGAGTCCATCAGATAGAGGGTGCCGAGGAGATTGTTATTGGAATCGGTCATTCTTAAGGTTGTGGCCGCGGTAAAGGCTTGATGGCCATCGATATTCAAAGCCTGGGGTGCATTAAACGAACTCAGCGTCATCCCCGATACGCCATCGCCATGAATAGCGGTTCGATTTATTTGCCCGCTGAATTCACTGACGAAACAGGTCGGGCCAGGCACGCCCAGCGAATATAAAAATGTCAGCGTGGGGTATTTTCTGGGGGTATCCGTGCGTTGCAAGATGGAACACGTATCCATTTCAGGTATCAGTTGAACCGTGCCGCTGATGTTCTTACAGTCGCCCCAGCTAAGATCGGTAAATATTAGTAAGGCGGTTGCGGTAAATGATTTAAGCCGGATTTTGGTTTTCATAAGCGATTTTTCCTAGACTGGATGAATGGTGAACTGAATACCCTTGTTTGCTTTCTACCCTGCCGCATTGAATAAGCTGCAATTTATTTGCTCGAAGGCGAATTAAACATAGCCTGGAATCAAGGTTCAAGCCAATTTATCTTTCACGAAGGCTTCTCGTTTAAAACGGGACACAGAGGAAGGCTTAACCTCTGACTGTCCCGGCTTAAGTTGATAGCCTTCACGAAGCGTCTAGCGCCACGCCTATGGTTTGAATCCGTCAGTTGATCCAGGCTTCCAAGGCGTGGACGAGGCGCTTATTCGCTGGATGTTGTTGGTTAAGTGATGCCCGTGACTTAAGTCATTGAACTCAAAAAGCAACCGGTCGGGCAATCCGGGGAAAGTTAAAAACTGCTCGACAACACAATATGTTGTGGTAATATTTTCACATAGACACTATATGCAGTGCTTAGACGTGCCGTGGTGTTTTCGTTTCAAATCAATTGCACATCAATATCTTAGGCGCTTCTTGGGCTGCCGTGCTGCAATTGTCCCCCTATAATCAACCAGACAATGGAATCCCGAATGACTGCAAAGCTTCAAGTTGTGACGCCGAACAATACCGAAATTCCGCTGCAAAGCGCTTCTTTGGATATTTGGGACAGCAAATATCGCTTGAAAACCAAAGACGGCACGGCTATCGATGCGACGATAGACGATACTTACAAACGCGTCGCCAAAGCACTGGCCAGTGTCGAAGCCACCAAATCATTACAGGACAAATGGTACAAGGAGTTTTTGTGGGCATTGCGCCAAGGTGCGATTCCGGCCGGTCGCATCGTATCCAACGCCGGAGCCCTGGAGCACAAACCGGCCACCTCCACCATTAACTGCACGGTGTCAGGTATCATCGAAGATTCGATGGACGACATTCTGGCCAAGGTGCACGAAGCGGGGTTAACGCTGAAAGCCGGTTGCGGCATAGGCTACGAATTTTCCACGCTGCGCCCGCGCGACGCTTACGTGTCCGGCGCCGGTGCCTATACCTCGGGTCCCTTGTCGTTCATGGATATCTACGACAAGATGTGTTTCACGGTGTCTTCGGCCGGTGGCCGCCGCGGCGCGCAAATGGCCACCTTCGACGTGGCTCACCCCGACGTGGTGGATTTCATTCGCGCCAAGCGCGAGGACGGCCGCTTGCGCCAATTCAACCTGTCCTTGCTGATTACCAGCGAATTCGTCGAAGCCGTCAAGAACGACGGTCCATGGCCCTTGTCTTTTCCGGTTTCCCAGCGCGAAGTCGAATCCGACAAACTGGATTTATCGGACGGCAGCAAAATCGTCTGGCGCGATTTGCCCAACAAGAAAGGTTATGTAGTCAACGAAGATGGTTTGGTGGCCTGTCGTATCAGCAAAGTCATGCCGGCCCGCCGCCTGTGGGACATCATCATGTCTTCCACTTACGATTACGCCGAACCCGGTTTCATCCTGATCGACAAGGTCAACGAGATGAACAACAACTGGTTCTGCGAGCACATCCGCGCGACCAATCCTTGCGGCGAACAGCCGCTGCCGCCATACGGCAGTTGCTTGTTGGGGTCTATCAATCTGACGCGCTTCGTCGAAAAACCCTTTGGTAAGGAGGCGAGCTTCGATTGGGGGGCTTACCGCAAGGTCATCCGCATTTTTACCCGCATGCTGGACAACGTCGTCGAGATCA
>JAQTYP010000515.1 GCA_028688235.1 Methylomonas sp. | reverse complement strand
TCATCTCGCCCCGCCATTGGTTTTTAGAAAAGCAGTATTGAGCGGGTTCGGTAAATACCTGAGCTTCCTGCGCAACGGATGCAAGCGTGTTCAGGCAAGCGGAAGCCAGGGCTCCAAGGCGCAGTAGTCGTTGGGTAAATGGTTTCATGATGATTCTCCGGGTTTGGAATAGGTCGGAAATGTCCGATCTTATCGGTTCGGACATTTCCGGAGACAAGTTTTAGAAAACTCTGATGGTTTTTGGGTCGCTGTGATCTCGTTGATAGTGAGCAGGCCGAATTTATCCGAGTTACCTTTAACGAAGACTAAAATGGCATGCGAAGCCGCCGATAAGTTTGCGTGCCGGTCGGTGAGCCGAGGTTATAAGTAACCGCAAAACTGGCGCTCGTCACGATCCAGGCAGTCGCATCGGCGACACTAATGCCGGGAACGGCAGCCTTGATGGCGGCATAGAAACCGGCGACGTGAGGCGCTGCTTGTGAGGTGCCCTGAAGCTGTAAAGTTGCAGTCGTTGACGTGCGGCTGGCGGAATTGATCCCATCACCCGGAGCCAATAGAATCGGCCCAGTGAAGTTAGCGGGTTTGCCTATGTTCGCGAATCCCGACAAGCTTGTACCTATAGCGTTGTTGACGACCGAACTGACTTTAATGGTGTTGGGGACACAAGCGGGCCAATTGATTCCGTCTTTATAACCGTCATTCCCGGTAGCAACTATTATAGGAACCCCGCGTGAGATCAGGTTAGAAGTGACGCCCCCGACTACGGTGTTATTGCAATCATTTACAAATTTTTCGCCTCCTAGACTCATATTAGCTACATAAGGATTATTGGTACCCGGCGCGGTGGCCGAATAGAGCGCATTAAGCGCGGCCAATATATCTGCACCGAATGCACTCATTTTATTCGCTGAGCTACTATAGGAAAAGACCTGGGCCGATACCAGACTGGCATCGGGAGCGATGCCTTGTAGGTTGGACGGCGAGACATTGGGACTGCTGCGGCCCGCCGCGATACCGGCCACATGCGTGCCATGGGAGCACTTATTCCCCATGGCAGCGCAAGCCAGCGCATCATTGCTAAGGGGGGCTCCAGAGCCGGGATAATTAAGCGGACTGTCGCCATTTGAATCTTTGGCTGGACATAATGATTGCCAAAACACTCCTAAATTGTCATTGCCCGTACTGCCGAAACAAGCTTCGTAAATGACTTTGGTCGCGCCGTTCATTTTGAAGAGTTCGTGATCCTTGCGTATCCCGTTATCGATAACCATGATGGTCTGGCCGGTGCCCCGGTATCCGAGATTCCATGTGGGCTGCATGTTCAATAGGGACGTGCTGTTGGTTAGCAAAAGTTCAGCACTTGGCTTATTCAAGTCGACGCTTAAGATTCTGGGATCGGCATTTTGGTATAGTTGTGCCAATGCGTCGTAGGACAGCTGTATATGCGCGCTGCCGATATCGGCATAATTTTGTGCTTTAGCGGAAGCTAGCGAAGCGCCTGCACGAGTCAGTATGTCGGTCATAGCGCGCTTATGAGCATCGGCTTGGCTTTTGATTGCGGCAGTCGACATATAGCCTGTTTTCGGCGAAAAATTCGTACCGCCGCGGAGCGTAATGATGACGTCAGCCACACCGTTAGCTTCCGCTGCCGCTAATGCCTCGCTCGACCACTGGGAAGGGCGAGGGTCGACGAAATCAACCGGTTTAATCGCTCGCACATCATTGCTTTCGCGTAAACCGTAGAATGCATTTTTGTCGATTGTTACCCGAAAGCTGGGACGGGGGGAAAGGGCTTGTACAGGGCTGGAGTCGATATTTTTGAAGCCGGCGGCAAATCCCTTTGCAGTGATGTTGTTCAACCTTGCCGTGGCCTGCTTTTTCAACTCCGGCGAAGGCCGAAAAGTCGTCCGGCCATCTTCGGCTAGATCGTAGTCGGCACTATCGGTGTTAAGAAAAACCTCGACTTCGGCAAAACCATGCTCATTGATGGTCGCTTCGATGGCATCGAGACTGCCGTCGCCATCATATGCTCGAAAACGTGTTTGACTGGTGATATCGGGCATGAATGATTTGGCATTGGCAGTAGCAGCCAAAATATTCAGCCCCTTGCTTGTGATATAAAGGCCAATTTGCCCCATGCCATTATTCCAATAGCCGGTTTCCAACGCTTCCGGTCCAAGCTCGGCAATCAGCGGCTTTGCCAGTCGGTCCATCTCGGCACGTATTGCAGCCTGTTTGTTTCCGATGGCGTCCAAAGTAAGGCTATCGTCTAGCGTTATCATGACGCGGACGGTTCCCGACGAATTGGCTTCCTTGAGAAGTTGAGCATACTCATTCGGCTCAACCTGTGCGGCGAAAGCCACCGAGGAAGCAAGCCATGTCGCCGCGACCAACGAAGTTTTGAGCGATAATGCTTGGCGACAATATCGTTGCCGATTTTGGTTTAAGTTTGTAGATTGATTTAGGTGTGTGTGGGGGGGGGTAAGTGTAAGCATTCTTTTGATCCTTAAAATACTAACTTTTTAACTCGGGAAACACTCTTAATATGGAGCGCGATGTATATTTCAGCTGAATGGCGCTGACCCAATTTTCGGTATCTTTCCGATACCGATAAATTCTCTTGAGCTTCTCATTTAAGACGGAACACTAAGGAAGGCTTGACCTCCATCTGTCCAGGCTTAAGTTGGTAGTCTTCGTTCGAGTCGATGTAAAAAATTTGTAAGGGGTTGGCTGAAAAATGCGGGCGTGCGCTAACCAACTTCAATAGGTCAGGCGCATTTGTCGATTCTG
>JAQTYP010000514.1 GCA_028688235.1 Methylomonas sp. | reverse complement strand
TGGACATGACGATGCGATCCCGTTGCAAGACGACGACATCGCTCAAGGCCCACTGCCGAAAACAAGCTGGGTGCGTGCAACGAAACTGTTCTCCCTGAATCGGGACTCCGTCGTTCTCAAGCTGGGTAATCTCAAACCGGAAGCGTTCAAACGTATCCATGGGGGAATTTGTGCGAGATTGGGGTGTGCTGAAGAGGTAGCGCTCAACGACATCGCAGGTGCTCGCGCGGCAGATGGGAAATCTCCGGTCAAGGTGCAGCCGGATGAGCTATGAGCTGAGCTCCATCAAGATGCATTGACGAAGTGGAGTAAGAGTTCGCGCCTGCCCTTCTAATCACAAAGGAATAAGTATGAAAGCAGTTTTGTTGGTTTGTATTGGTATCGTACTTGTTGGATGCAGCGACAACACCCCCGTTAAACTAGAAACGGGAGTATTGCCGCCGGTGCTTTACGATAACAAACCGATCAAGCTTAATCCGCTCGTCCTGAATAAAAAGTGTGAGCCAGTCGAAGGTGTGCAGGTAACCTATCAGACTAGCCCTTCCGGCATTGCTGAAATATCAAATAATGGCGAATTACTTTGCCGATCTTCCGGCGATGCAACCATCTTGTTTAATGGTGGTGGACAGAGCATCTTGGCCAACATTAAATGTCGCTTGGTAACGAAAATTGAGGTCCCTAGTCAACTCTCAATGACGATAGGGAAAGCGTATCAAGATCCGAAGCCTCAAGTCCTCAATGAAAAAGGAGAAGCAATTCTAGATGTCTTAGTTGGCCTCAAGTCAGCAAATGAGGGAATTGTGCAAGTAAAGAACGGCCATTTGTTTCCTGTTGAAATGGGGAAAACTCAGGTCGCATATTCAGCCGGGCAAATTACCACTTCAATGGAGGTGGTCGTATCCAAAGTTATTTCTGAAGTGAGTGGAGCTCTAGCCCTTGTTGATGGAGGAATAAAAGTGATTCCTCTTGCAAAAGGTAGTTATGAGATTGAGATTCAGGTTTCTCCTGCAAGCGGCGGTGCAGGGAACGGGGTTTCCATTACTACGACTGGGGCGAGTTGCAATCAGCCGGAGCGCTCACAACACCATTTCCAATGCGAAGTATCAGACATGGCAACGCTTGCAATTTCTAATCCATCTGCTTTTGGGATGGGGGCGGCTATGTCTGGGTTTATTAATGTCACTCAATGGCCTGACAATTGAATGACATCATGAAAGTAACTGATATGCAGATAATTAGAATGCTCGTGGCAATCATATTGATTTTTATGGTGCCGTTTTCCATGGCAGAGGTGTTTGTCTCTCCTGTGCTAAACACAGAGCCAATCAGGCAAGATTATGTGGTTGCAGCCGGGAGATACATTGGTGTTCCATTGCCAGGTAAAGGCGGTTTAAATGATAGTTATCGGATAACCATTAATGCCAATAATGCGATCTATAAGGACATTACTGCATATCTAGTGGATGCAACTAACTTGCGTTTGTTTGAGCAAGGTTATCAATACAGAGGAATTGGGTATCAACGAGCAATGGCCCCTTTTGTCATTCAGGGCGGCACTAACACAGCTGAGCCTCATTTTTTGATTCTCGATAATCGGTTTGCGGGATTTATTGCAAAGAAACTTCACTTGAACATAGAGGCATCATTGGGTTTGGATGAGGCTAACCGGCAGGTGTTGGAGAAAGCTTTTATTGGCGCCTATGATGGATTGAAACAAAATTTGATCTTTCCCGACTTCAATATTCGAGTAGAGCCGTGCGGGCAGGTTAATGCTTACTCGGAATCTTTTGGTAGTGGCGACATTCACTACTGCACAGAAATGATAAGTCACACTTTCAATAATCAGAATAAAGGAGCCTTTACTTTCATTCTGCTACATGAAGTTGGACATTCTCTCCTTGGTCTTTGGGGAATACCTGGAAATAACAACGAAGACATCGCTGACGAGTTTGCCACCTACATCATGATGTCGGGTGGACCGTCGGGTTATGCGATGTTGGATCAATCATTGGATTTTTGGAAAAATAGAGACTCGGCGGCGGAAGCGATGAATATGCTGAAGAGTGGTGATCGCCACTCCTTGTCAATACAACGAATCAGAAACATTAGGGAAAATATTCAGCGAGGCACATCCTTCATTAATAGATGGAACAAGTTGATTTATCCTCATTCGACTACAGAAGCATTAAGGAAAATTATTCAAAGCCCGAAGCATGGTGATGACGTTGGTCTTGCTCAGAACATCCTTGAACAAAGAAATAAACTGGCGACATTGAACTGACTCTATCGGACTTTCTGCTTTTAATGTCGCATGCCATTCAGTTCCTTCTGACGAAGGATAAGGCTGTGCTGGAATCCGCGCTGTCGCTGGACTCCGCCACCGCGCGGATCGAAGTGCAGATGCTGTTGCAGCAGGCGCTGGGCGTCAACCGCGCGTACCTGCTGGCGCATCCCGAGCAGCAACTGGACGAAATGCAGCAAGCCGCTTATCGCGCATTGCTGCAGCGTCGCCTCGCGGGCGAGCCGCTGGCCTACATCCTCGGCGAGCGCGAGTTCTTCGGGCTGAACTTCAGGGTCACGCCGGCGACGCTGATTCCGCGGCCCGACACCGAGCTGCTGGTGGAGCTGGCGTTGCAGCGAATTCCGCATGGCGGACGTGTGCTCGACCTCGGCACCGGCAGCGGGGCGATCGCGTTGTCCATCGCGCATGCTCGGCCCGATGTGGAGGTGACGGCGGTGGATGCCTCGCCGGAAGCGCTGGAGGTCGCGCAGGAGAATGCGCGGCGGCTGA
>JAQTYP010000069.1 GCA_028688235.1 Methylomonas sp. | reverse complement strand
CCAGTGATTGCTATATAGCCCAGGGACACCGCGATTAGCGGATTTTCCAGCGAGCCGGAGCATCTGGTTTAAGCATAAAACTATAAATAATCTTTCGAGGAGAGCACCATGAGTGACAACAAACCGCCATTGAACCCACACCCGCTGAGCGAATACGTGGCCTGGGCCGGCAATCGCAACCGCGAACCGATATTGGGCGTATTGAAAGAGAAGCTACCCAAAGACTCAGGCCGGGTTTTGGAAATGGCCAGCGGCAGCGGCATGCATATCAACTTTTTCGCGCCGCATTTCGACCACTTGCACTTCCATCCGACCGACAAGGATCAGGAAGTGTTCGACAACATCAAGCAATTGACCGCCGATCACGGTAACGACAATATCGCCGACCCGGTACATCTGGATTTGACCGATCCGGACACCTGGTTCAACCCCGGCGATAAAGGCAGCTTCGACGCGATTTTTTGCATCAATATTTTTCAGGTCGCGCCGATTTCGATTGCCGACGGCATGATGGAATGCGCGTCACACTTGCTCGGCGAAGATGGTATTTTGCTGATCTACGGACCGTTCAAAGTCGAAGGCGGTTTCACCACTGAATCCAACGAGGAATTTCATAAAACCCTGGCCTCTCACCAAGTCCCGGAGTGGGGTTTAAAAGATGTCGCCGATCTAAAAAAGGCCGCCGCCAACCACGGCATGGTATTAAAAGAAATCATCGATATGCCGGCCAATAACTTTTCCTTGGTTTTCGGCCGAGGCTAACAGGAACAAACATGAGCACAATACTGAACGAAGTTTTACACGCTAACCAGGGTTACAGCGCCGATTTCGACAAGGGCGATTTGCCCATGCCGCCGGGCCGTCGTTTTGCGATTCTGACTTGCATGGACGCACGACTGGACCCGGCCAAGTACGCCGGCCTGTCGGAAGGCGATGCGCATGTGATTCGCAATGCGGGCGGCAGAGCCAGCGACGATGCGATTCGTTCACTGGTTATTTCCTACAAACTCCTCGGCACTCGCGAATGGTTCGTGATCCATCACACCGATTGCGGCATGGAAACTTTCAACAACGACATCATGAGCGACTTGTTGAGCAAGAGCCTGAAAACCGCCAGCGTCGACGCCGATGGATGGCATGATAGCTGTGAAGGTCCTGGCTGCTCCGAAGGCAAATACATCAACTGGCTGACCATCAAAGATCAGGCGGAAAGTGTTTTGGAAGATGTGCTTCGGATCAAATCTCATCCATTGGTACCGGCGAATATTCCGGTGTACGGCTTTATTTACGACGTCAAATCCGGGCGCTTGCAGGAAGTACCCGCAGCGACCGAGGCCGGACGGGCAAGCTGATGACGACGAACAGAATGGCGCTGGTACTGGGCGTGGGTCCGTTACAGGGCTTGGGCGCGGCGTTGGCCCAGCGTTTTGCGGCGGAAGGTTTACAAGTGGTTATCGCCGGGCGTAGTTCGGCGAAACTGGCACAGGTGGCGGACGCCATCGCCGGTGCGGGTGCGGGTGGCATGGCTATCCCGGTGGTGGCTGACGCGACTGTCGAAAGCGATGTAAAACGCTTGTTCGAAACAGCCACTGCGGATGGTAGGGTTTTGGAAATCGCGGCTTACAATGTCGATAGTAATTTGTCTGCACCGCTGCTGGAAACCGACGTGGAGATGTTCATCACCTTGTGGCAACAAAACAGTCTCGGCGCTTTTCTGTTCGGCCGCGAGGCCATCAAGCACATGTTGCCGCAACAACACGGCACCTTGTTTTTTACCGGCGCGACCGCGTCGTTACGTGCCAAACCACCGTTTACCGCGTTTGCCGCCGCCAAAGCCGCCGTGCGGGCCTTGGCGCAAGGTATGGCGCGGGAATTTGGGCCACAAGGCATCCATGTAGTGCATACCATCATCGATGGCGTGATTAACGGCGAGCGCGCCCACCGGCAGTTTTCCAGGTTCGTTGCTACCAAAGGCGCGGATGGTTTGTTGCAACTGGAGGCCATCGCCCAAACCTATTGGGCGATACACCAGCAACATCCCAGCGCGTGGACGCACGAACTGGATTTGAGACCCTTTAAAGAGCCATTCTGATGCATTCAACCGGCTATGACTCCATAACTTACTGAGACTAACTAATGAAAGTTTTTTTGTACGCGGAATTTCAAGTCGCCATGCCATTCGATCAAATCGATTGGCAGCCTATCAATGTCGAGATGAAAAAATATCCGGGGTTGAAATCGAAAACCTGGTTAAGTGGCATCAACAATAAAACCGTGGGTGGTTTTTATGAATTCGACTCGATAGAACATGCACAAAACTATATCGATGGTTTGTTGATTCCATTTGCCAAACAGGTAAACGGCAATCTTTCGGTCAAACTATTCGACGGCGAAATCACTAAAGACGCCAATATCGCCATGCATTCGCCGTTTTATCCTGCGTAATCCGAATCCGCGTGCCAGCGTGACGGCGCGATCAGCCCGCGCAAAAAAGCAGACGGCGCGGACGGTGATGCGCATTAGCCGAGAATAATATTGTCTCGGCCACGCTAATTCGGTAGAGTGCATCGCCTTATAAACGACAACCGCACAGGGAAGATTTATGACCTTACATATGAACCAAGTCGATAGCGCCAAGCTGGAACAGCTCCAGGGCAAAGTGATCAACGATGTCGCCGGCTCGTTAGGCTTGCTGATGGCTTACATCGGCGACAAACTCGACCTTTACAGCGCGCTTTTGGAGATCAGCCCGGCCAGCAGCCGGGAACTCGCCGACAGCACCGGCATGGACGAGCGTTATCTGCGCGAATGGCTGTCCGCCAATGCCGCTGCCGGTTACGTCAATTATGACGCTACGTCCGGTAAATTCTCTCTGTCACAAGAGCAAGCGATCATTTTCGCCTCGGAAGGTCATCCGGCCTGCATGCAGGGCTTCTTTCAAGCGGTGATGTCGGTTTATGTCGACGAACCCAAGTTGACCGAGGTTTTCCGTTCCGGCCAAGGTCTGCCTTGGCGCGACCATAGCCCGTGTCTGTTCTGCGGCACCGAGCGCTTCTTCCGCCCGATGTATGCGATGAATCTGATCGATGTGTGGCTGCCGGCGCTCGACGGTGTGCGGAGAAAACTCGAAGCCGGCGCCAGAGTCGCCGATGTCGGTTGTGGCCACGGTTCGTCGACGATCTTGATGGCCAAGGCCTTCCCCAATTCGACCTTCCACGGTTTCGATTTCCACGAACCCTCGATCGAACATGCCCGCGAACGGGCGCGTGCAGCCGGCGTCGCCAGCAACACCATTTTCGAGGTGGTGACGGCGAAGGAATATCCGGGCAAGAACTATGATTTGGTGACGATATTCGACGCATTGCACGACATGGGCGATCCGGTCGGCGCGGCGGCCCATGTCGCGGGCACCCTGGCCGAAAACGGCACTTTCATGCTGGTCGAACCGTTTGCCGGCGATAGCCTGGAAGATAACCTGCATCCCTTGGGGCAGATCTATTATTCGTTCTCGACCATGGTCTGCGTACCGGCGTCCAAATCGCAAGAAGTCGGCCTTGGTCTGGGCGCGCAGGCCGGGCAAAAACGGCTCACTGAAGTGCTCAATGCGGCAGGTTTCAGCCAAGTCAGGCGCGCCGCTACGACACCGACTAATTTGGTGCTGGAGGCAAAAATTTAGGCAGCTTTGGGACGAAGCCTTCACCGAAGCTGTCACGCAAACTGGGCGCATTAGGTTAAGGCGTTGCGTCCGGCACCTCATTTCCTTATCTCGCAAATGGTCTTTATAATTCGCACCTCCGGAGTGCGCGATATGCACCCGCAGCGAATATAGCCAAAAACCGAGGTGTTAATGTCCATAACCGATACCCTGCTGCGATCCGTTCGAGACATCGAACCGATCATCCGCCAATACGCTTCGGAAGCCGAGCGCGACTGCAAATTATCCTCGGCCGTCGCCCGCGCGATGCAGGAGGCTGGCCTTTACCGTTTGTGGCGACCAATAACCTTGGGTGGCTTCGAGTTAGATCCGGTTTCGGGCCTACGGATTATCGAAGCCGTTGCGCGCATCGACAGCGCGGCCGGTTGGAATCTACAAATCGCCGTCGCTCACGATATGTTTGCGCCCTGGTTTAGCGATCGGGCCTCGGCCGAGATTTTTCATGCCGACGCGATTCCGGTCGGCGCCTTCAATCCTCCGCGCCAAGCGGTTCCGACCGATGGCGGCTATCGTATTTCGGGACGCACGTCCTACGTCAGTGGCGCGCATCATGCTACGGCCTTTATCGGATTCGCCCATATTCTCGACGACGGTCAAATCCGTTTGGACGCGAACGGTTTACCGGAAACGCGGATCATCGCGGTGCCGGCGTCCGAGGCCTGCATCATCGACAATTGGAATACCATGGGTATGCGCGGCAGCGGCAGTCACGACGTCGAATTTGTCGATGCCTTTATTCCCGAGCATTGCGCGGCGCCATGGGTGCCGCTGGAAACGCCGGGCGCAGCCTATGTCGGCCCGCTTTACCGTTTGACGATCTGGCCGGCGCTAGCCGCGCTGGTAGCCCCAGCACTCGGTATCGCCCGAGCCGCAATCGACGAGGCTATCGTCTTGCTCAACGCCAAGACCCCGGCCTTCGGCAATAAAACCTTAAAAAATTCTGCCGTCGCGCAAGCGCAGCTAGCAACAGCCGAAGGCAAGCTAGGCGCCAGTCGGGCATTTTTGTTCGAAACTTTCGAGGAAGCCTGGCAATGCGCCAGCGCCGGCCAGTCGATCACGCTAGCCGCGAAAGGCCGCATGCAATTGGCCATGACCCATGCGGTTCAAGAATGCGCCAAGGCCGTCGGCTTAATCCAGGAAATCGCCGGCGCCTCAGCCATCCGCGAGGAATATCAGTTTGCGCAGCATTTTCGCGATGTTCATGTCATCGCCCAACACGGCTTCATCAATGCCGCCAAACTGGAATCCGTCGGCCAAATTTTGCTCGGCGTAGAACCGGAATGGCCGTTTTTCCAATACTGAGTAATGGATAATACCCGCAATATTCCCGAATCATTTCAATACGGAGATCGATAAGATGGAACAAAGCATGAACGAACTGATGAACCACACCGCCGACATGGGCCAGGCTCAGATGTTTTCCAAGGATTGGTATAACGAATATTTCCGCCGCGCGGCGGAAAGCGCCACCCATTCGCGCTTCTGCGAGGCCGTTTACGGCCGCGACTTGTGCCAGCACGGTATGATGGACGTCGACGAAATGGAATTTTTGACTTCGCTGCTGAAACCCGGTGCCAAGGTATTGGAAATCGGTTGCTCGAACGGCCATATCTCCGAGCATCTGCATGAACATAGCGGCTGCGACATTCTCGGCCTGGACTATGCCGACGCCGCCGTGGCCCAGGCTAAAGCCCGAACCCAAGGCAAGGCCGGCCTGGATTTTCAAGTCGCCGACCTGATCCACGACCCATTGCCGGGCAATGGCTACGACACCATCCTGTCCATCGACTCAATTTACTTCATGGGCGATTACAACAAGACCCTGATCAAACTGAACGGCAAGCTGAAGCCCGGCGGACGCATGATCATCGCGGCCTTCCAGGCCAGAGAAGATGACGAACCGGAAAACTTATTACAAGCCGGCTACACCCGTATGGATCAAGCCTTGCAGAGCCTGGGCTTTAACTACGTTCAACACGACTTTACCGCCAATGTTCGCAAACACTGGCTGAAAAACTACGAATATTCCAGGACACTGCAAGACGATTTCGCCGCCGAAGGCAATGCTTTCCTCTGCGAAGCGCGCATGGCCGAAAACGGCTGGTTCAAGGATCACGCCGAACGAGGAAGCTTGGTGAGGTTTTTATACGTCATCGAAAATAACCCTGGTTTGTATTAACCTAGTGCTCATGACGACGTTGCATCACCCCAGCAATTCTCAATTTAGCCATCAAACTGATAGAGTGGGGGGAAATGCGGAGGCCAAGGAAGAGCTTTGGGAGTATGCCATTCCGCCGTTGAATGTGGCGGTAATCACCGTTGTCGCTAGTCTTGACGGTGCGTTAATGCGTGACGAGGGGTACCGGGAAGCGATGGTGGGTAATATTTCGCTTTACGATGTGACGGGCGAACGCCTGCATACTATCTATATCGGTGAGGCCCCGGAATATGGGAAAGGCCGCTTTTTTCAGCGATTGGAACAAGAAATTGCGACGGTTAAAAAACACTGCCCCGACGCCCTCTACTTAGGCATTGCCGATGGTGCAAAAAACGGCTTCTCGTTTAAAACGGGACAAAGAGGGAGGCTTAACCGTTCGTCCAGAGCTTGTCGAAGGGTGAGCGGTTAAGCCATTCATGGTTCGACTTTTCTCACCACGAACGGCTTAACCTCTGACTGTCCCGGCTTAAGTTGGTAGCCCAAAAAACAATTGGTCGTTTTTGGAGCAACATACCGACCGGCAATTATTGGATTTTTTTCACGTCACCGAATATTTAGCAAAGGTGTCTTACGCCGCCTACCCAGGGAAAGCGGACAAACCACAGCGCACACTTTGGCTGGATAACCGTTGTAAACAACTCAAGCGTGAACCGGGCGCCGTCGAAACGCTGATCAGGGAAAGGGAAAAGCTGGGACGGAAAAATAGCCTATCCGCTTGATATGTAAAGTTTGGTATGATTTCTGCTCTTTAAAATACTCATTGTGTCTGCTAATTTATGGCGGATACAATGACATTATTCCGTAACATAATAGGATTAAGATTCTGCAACACCGAATTACTCCCGGTTAAAAACGTTTTTCAAAACCAATATAGGTGATCGACATGCTTAAAAAATCTACAACTGGATTAGCTTTTTCATTAATTCTCGTTTCTGGTGCTAGTAATGCCGGAGTCTGGGCGCCTACCGATGGCGATAGCAATTTCTTCGATCTTGACACTCTTATTTTCGGCTCTAGCACCAATGAGTTTGGAATTTTTGAAGACACCGCCACACTCGGCGCCGCCCCAAAACTGGTATTTACCGGCGGCTCAACCATTAACTTTTCACAAAACGGCGCAAACTGGGACATTAGCAACGGCTCCAGCTCCGCAACTCTGCTTGGCTCGTATAATTTTCAAATCGGCTTCAACCGCAATGGTAGCTGGGAGTTTGAAACAACAAGCGCCCCCATTGCGATTATTGGCAATACAACCTGGGAGTTGGCTTTTGGCTCAGCGCAAGGTGATTTGAAAAAACTGTATGCGATTGATATTCAACCCTCTATAGCACAGGCAGACGTCACGCACGTCCCGCTGCCGGCATCTGCGTGGATGATGGGTAGCGCGCTATTAGGCTTTGTAGGCTTTGGCAGACAGAAAAAAGCTTAAGCTTTAAAGCTTCTAACGGGTAGCACGGTTTAGTTACCGCAACGGGTGCGATTCAATCTGAGGCGAAAATTACTTGGGGAGCCAGATGTTTCGTAAAAATGCGAAGCAAAAAACTGCCGAAGGCAGGGTGTTCTCCCCTTATACCGCCCGAGCATCGCAGCTTTTGTCGAGAACAGCCCGACAGGGGCGAGGCAGGAGGTAGAGCATGGAGCAGCCGAGGCCGCGCAAAAGAAAGAAACTCGGCTGTCGGGCCGAGACCTGACTTTAAATCGGCTTCGCGCAGCGTTTCATTTTTTATTGCGCCTCAGTTTGAATCGCACCCTACCGCAACTACCCGTTTCCGCCTGAGTGTATGTTTACGGACTCTCATCGCTTCGGTTTAAAAACAGCCTATAACCATGAAAGGTAGACGGATTTATGCCATAATTCGCGGTTCGATTTTTTAGCCGTTTTTGTCATGTCCAACCGAAAAATACTTGTCACCAGCGCACTGCCTTATGCCAACGGCCCGATTCATTTAGGTCATCTAGTCGAATACATCCAAACCGACATTTGGGTGCGATTCCAGAAAATGCGCGGCCACGAATGCCATTACGTTTGCGCCGACGACACCCACGGTACCCCTATCATGCTTAGAGCAGATCGCGAGGGCGTCACGCCGGAACTGCTGATCGCTAGAGTCGAACAAGAACATAGGGCCGACTTTGCCGAATTCGGCGTGGACTTCGACCACTATCACAGCACGCATTCCGAAGAAAATAAAACGCTTTCCAGCCTGATTTATACTCGCTTGAGGGACGGCGGCCATATCAGTAGCCACAGCATCACCCAGGCTTACGACCCGGTCAAGAACATGTTCCTGCCGGACCGTTTCATCAAAGGCGACTGCCCCAAGTGTGGAGCACAAGACCAATACGGCGACAACTGCGAAGCTTGTGGCGCAACTTATTCACCGATGGAGTTGAAAAACGCCGTTTCAGCCGTTTCCGGCGAAAAACCCATAGCAAAAGATTCGGTGCATTACTTTTTCAACCTGAACGACTTCAGCGACATGCTGACCGACTGGACGCGCGTCGGCCATTTGCAGCCCGAGGTCAGCAACAAGATGGCCGAATGGTTGCAAAACGGCTTGCAGCAATGGGACATTTCCCGCGACGCGCCGTATTTTGGCTTCGAAATCCCCGATGCTCCGGGCAAATATTTCTACGTCTGGCTGGATGCCCCCATAGGCTACATGGCTAGCTTCAAAGCCTTTTGCGACAAAAAAGGCCTGAATTTCGCCGACTTCTGGTCCGAAGACAGCAATACCGAGCTCTACCATTTCATCGGCAAGGACATCATCTATTTCCACGCCCTGTTTTGGCCAGCCATGCTGCACGGCGCCAAATTTCGCACGCCCAGCGCGATCTTCGCCCACGGTTTCTTGACGGTCAATGGCGAGAAAATGTCCAAATCGCGCGGCACCTTCATCAAGGCCCGCACCTACCTGGATCACTTGAATCCCGAATACCTGCGTTATTACTTCGCCGCCAAACTCAGCGCCGGCGTCGACGATATCGACCTTAATTTCGATGACTTCGCCCAGCGCGTCAATTCCGATCTGGTAGGCAAAGTCGTCAACATCGGCAGTCGTTGCAGCGGCTTCATCCACAAACGCTTCGCCGGCATGCTGGCGGAAACCTGCGCCGAATCAGCTTTGTTCCAGGAATTCATCGACGCCGAGTCAGACATAGCCGAACTATATGAGAACCGAGAATTTGGCAAGGCCATGCGCGCCATCATGGCATTGGCCGACAAGGCCAATCTATACATCGACGAAAAGAAACCCTGGCTGATCGCCAAAGAAGAAGGCAAAGACCTGGAACTACAAGAGGTCTGCAGTGTGGCCTTAAACCTGTTCCGTATCCTGGTAGTCTACCTGAAACCCGTCATTCCGGTACTGGCGACCAATGCGGAAGCATTCCTGAATATCCCGCCCCAAGCCTGGCCGGCAGATGCTCAGCCCTTAATCTCGCACAAGATCAATCCGTTTACGCCGTTGATGATCCGCGTCGAGCCGGAAAAAATCGCCGCCATCGTGGCAGCCTCCAGGGAAAACCTGGAGAAAACCCCGCAGCCGATTGCCAAACGCTTCGACCCGATTGCCGAACCGATCGAAATCGACGATTTCGCCAAAATCGATCTGCGTATCGCCAAAATACTGAACGCCGAGCATGTGGAAGGCGCCGAGAAACTGCTGCACCTGACCGTCGACATCGGCGACGAAACCCGCAGCATCTTCGCCGGCATCAAATCCGCCTACGCCCCAGAAGACTTGATCGGCAAATTAACCGTCGTCGTCGCCAATCTGAAACCGCGCAAGATGCGCTTTGGAATGTCCGAAGGCATGGTGCTGGCGGCCGGCCCTGGCGGCAAAGATTTGTGGGTACTCTCTCCCGACGCAGGAGCCCAAGCCGGCATGCGGGTCAAATAAGCCGCCCATGAGCGAGGTACTCGCCGACCGAATCGACGCATTGCTACCGCAGACTCAATGCCGCAAATGCGGCTTTACCGGCTGCAAACCCTATGCCGATGCCATTGCCCAAGGCGAAGCGGACATCAATCGCTGCCCCCCCGGAGGCCGGTCAGGCATAGCCAAGCTAGCTGAATTGCTCGGTATTGCAATCAAGGAGCTGGATTCGACTTGCGGCACAGAAGGCCCCAGAATGCTGGCCGAGATCAACGAAGCCGAATGCATAGGTTGCACCAAATGCATTCCCCCTTGCCCGACCGACGCCATTATCGGCAGTTCCAAACAAATGCATACCGTCGTCGCAGCGGAATGCACGGGTTGCGAGCTATGCATAGCCCCCTGCCCAGTCAGCTGCATCAGCTTGGTACCGGCTACTAACCCTATATGGACAAACGAAGATGCCAATCGCAGCCGCCGGCGTTATCAACGCAAAAACTTGCGCTTGGCCAGACAGGAAGCCGAAAAAGCCGAACGCTTGGCCCGGCAAAAGCAATTACTCGCCAAAATCAAAACCCAAAAGCAACTTTAAGTCATCCAAGCCATGACTAAAGTATCATTTGGCTTTATAATGCCGTCTTCAAGCATTTGCGCCCTTAGCTCAGCTGGATAGAGCGCGGCCCTCCGGAGGCCGAGGTCAGAGGTTCGAATCCTCTAGGGCGCGCCATTCTTCCATCCCCGAAATATTAGCGTGGGATTTCGTCAAGGATAAATTCCGCTCATTCTTCTCCTTTCATATAGCAAAATCGTTCGCTGTGAAAGGCTCGTAGTAATAGAATCATTTCATCCAAGACGCCAGCGGTTAACGCATGCGTACCGCTTGGGGCGTTATGGAGTGCATCAAATATTTTTGTGCGTCGTGCAAAGGCCATCGCTTTGCGGCGCTCGTTTTTGGAGGCTCCAGAAATCAGGAGAATTTTGGATTCCGCCCCGAGAACCGGTCGGTAAAACGCCGAATCGATGTGTGGGGCAAACTGCGATTAAAACGTATTCAGCTGCGTACTGCAATCGGCGGGCATATCGAGCACCCAATTGCCCTAATAATTACAAAAATATTTTTGATCACTTTACTTTAATAAAGCATTTCAATAATTTGTTTTTATTAATTTATACTTTTACCGTCAAAATTCAGCACTCGTAGACCTATTGCCTTTCTTCATAAAGATGGCAAACTTGACGATCATTTCCATCGGGTTGGCAAGGGGGAATCATGAAATTACTCATTCTATTTTTGTTAGCGGGTATTGCTTATGGCATTTTTCGTTTCATATTCGGAATCTTCAAGGAATTGGCCGAAATGACCGTCGAAGCATGGCACAGCGGGGATACCGAGTCGCAATAGCAATAGGC
>JAQTYP010000513.1 GCA_028688235.1 Methylomonas sp. | reverse complement strand
AGGCCAGCCCTGATCTGGGTCGTCTGGGCGCGGTGGTGGAGGCGAGTCTTCAGGAGCGGCGCGGGATGGTTAAACCTGCGCCCGAGCCGTCAAAAGCGCTGCATGTAGCCTACCCTCTGTCGATAGCCGAGCAGATCGCCGGCTTGGTGGCTTTGGAGGTGAATTGTCCGGAAAGCCAGGTTGCGGAGATTTTTCGCGAGATCCATTGGGGCGGCGCCTGGCTGGTGAACATGCTGTCCGGACGCGAGTTGACGGCGGCCAATCAAGCCAGCCAACGGCTGGGTTCGGTTTTGGAGGCCACGGCGATTTTGTTGCGTCATGGCAAATTGCAGCAAGCTTTATTCGATACCTGTAACGCCCTGCGCCAACAGTTGGCCGGATCGCGCGTAGCCATTGGCTTGGCGGCAAATTCGCATGTCCGCTTAAGCGCCTTGTCGGAAGCTGCCAGCTTCGAAAAACATGCGGCGCTAACCAAGGCTTATCAAGCGGCGATGGAAGAAGCTTTCGATCATGGTCGCTTGATTCGGTTACCTGGTTCCGAAGCCCCGGATCATCCGCAGCATCTAGCTTTATGCCGTTATACCGGCGCGGGAGCCGTGCTGTCTATGACTATGCTGCAAGGTGCGCGTTGCGTGGCTGTATTGACGGTCGAACGCGAGGCCGGCGTTTTCTCCGACGAGGATGTGTTATGGCTAGAGGCTTTTGCAGGCCTAGCCGCGTCCATTATCGCTCAACGCCGTGAAGCCGAACGAGGGTTTTTGGGTCGTGTATGGCGTGGTGTGCGTGGGATATTGGAAAAATTGTTTGGGCCTAGGCACTTGACCTGGAAGTTCGCCAGCCTGTGTTTATGGCTGTTAAGCGTACTACTGGTTTTGGCACCCTTCGACTATCGGGTTTCCGCTAAAACGGTCATCGAAGGCGAAGTGCAACGGGTTGTGGCCGCTCCCTTCGAGGGTTTTATCAGCGAGGCCTGGGTGCGGGCCGGGCATAACGTTAAGGAAGGGCAAGTATTGGCGCAATTGGATGACCGCGAACTGCGCATGGAAGAAACCAAGTGGACGGGCGAGCGCGATCAGTATCAACAACGCTTGCGCGAAGCCCGGGCGACCCGCGATTTGACGACGGTGCAAATCAGTAGCGCCCAATTGCAGCAGTCTCAGGCGGAGTTAGCCCTGGTGCTGGATAAGATCCGCCGCGCACGCCTGGTGGCGCCCTTCGATGGCATCGTGGTGTCCGGCGACTTAAGCCAGCAAATCGGCGCCCCGGTCGAAACCGGTAAACAACTGTTTGAAATTGCGCCTTTACACAGCTACCGCATCATTTTGCAAGTCGATGAACGCGATATACGCCATATCCAAATCGGCCAAGCCGGTCAATTGCTGATGACCAGTATCGCCGGCGAGCCTATGGCCTTTCAGGTGGCGAATGTCACGCCGGTGGCGACCGCCGAAGAAGGTAAAAACTTTTTTCGGGTCGAGGCAAGCCTTGCCGAAGCCTCGCAACGCCTGCGGCCCGGCATGGAAGGAATCGGTAAAATTGAAGTGGGCGAACGCAGTTTGTGGTGGATCATGATCCACGGTTTTAGCGATTGGTTGACGCTAAGCCTGTGGTCTTGGATGCCATAACTTAAGGCCATGGCACGTAGCTTATTCAGCAGTTCATGGCATTCGGTGGCCGATCTCAAACCGCGTTTGCTGCCGCAAGCGCGCATCGAACGCCATGTTTACCGAGCCCAAGTGTGGTTTGTGATCCAAGATCTTGGCGGGGGAGGTTATCACCGTTTATCGCCCGCCGCTCACGCCTTGGTTCGGCGGATGGACGGCAGCCAGACCGTGCAGGCACTCTGGGAAGCCGCCAATACTTCAGGCCTGGGCGATGCCTGTACCCAAAATGAAGTGGTGGATTTACTGACGCAGTTACACGCCGCGGATTTGTTACAAACCGACACTCGCCCGGATTCGGCGGCCTTGTTCGATCGCCACAAAAAGAAGCGCCGCGCCACGCTAAGGCAATATTTGCTCAATCCCATGAGCCTGAAATTTCCGTTGTTCGACCCGGACGCCTTGCTGGGCTGGTTGGCACCGCGCCTGGCTTGGTGTTTTACCCGGCTGGGCGCTTGGCTGTGGCTGGCTATGGTGTCGCCAGCCGTGATTCTGGCGGCGCAACATTGGCCCGAATTAACCGACAATTTATCCGATCAAGTGCTGTCGTCCAGTAACTTGACGGTCATGGCGCTGGTTTATCCCTTGGTTAAATTGCTGCATGAACTCGGCCACGGATTAGCCACGCGGGTTTGGGGCGGCGCGGTTTACGACATGGGCTTGATGTTTTTGGTATTTGCTCCGGTACCTTATGTCAATGCCTCGGCTTCCGCGGCGTTTCCGAGCAAAATCCGCCGCGCACTGGTTGCGGCGGCGGGCATGTTGGTCGAGCTTTGGCTGGCCGCTTTAGCCTTATACCTTTGGCTGCTGGTAGAACCGGGATTGATACGCGCCGTAGCCTATAACGTGATGGTGGTGGCAGGTATTTCCACCCTGATGGTCAACGGTAATCCCTTGTTGCGTTACGACGCTTACTACATCCTGTCCGATTTGATCGAGATACCCAATCTGGCCCAACGTGGCCGGAAATATTTGAGCTACTGGTGGGATAGCACCGTTTTTGGCGCCAAAGATCTCGAAACGCCACAGGACACGCCGGGCGAAAAACGCTGGCTGCTGCTCTACACACCGTTGGCCTGGTGCTATCGCACCTTTGTGACCGTTTCAATCATGCTATTTGTAGCGGATCAGTTTTTTATTTTT
>JAQTYP010000512.1 GCA_028688235.1 Methylomonas sp. | reverse complement strand
CTCGAACGAGTGTGGACGATATATTTGATGTCACCGCCAAGATGGAGCAATTTTTTGACGATATCGAATTGTCCCAGATAACAAGAATGTTTGAGGGCGGTTGTTTGGCCTATGACCGGGTTTTTGACGATGTAATTGATGTTGGAACCGGATGTAATCAATAAGTCCGCGCAATCGGTGTGACCGTATTCGCTTGCCAGAATCAGCGATGAATAACCGTCAGCATCGACGGCATCGATGTCCGCACCCCACTTCAAGGCGGATTCGATGTTGTCGATTTCGCCTTTTTTAGCGGCAGATAACAAGTCTTGATCGAGTTTGTTCATCCCGGCCTCCCGTAAGTCTACTGAAAGTGATCGAATAAGTTGTAATGTTAGGAATGTATGGAGAATATTGCAACTGGTTTAAGGGGTGCCAAGTCAAATAAAAAGATATCAATGCCGTATTTCGACGATAACTCTGAGGTTTATCGTTTCTTCTCTGGTAGGCAAGCGCCTTTTATCGGCGGCTTTGCCGCGCAGATCTGCTAAAAAAATGCTTCAGCTCCATGGGGTTTCCGCTTACCGTTTTTCGATTTTCCTGAATTTCGTGGGCGGAACGATTGTTCCCGAATCGAGTACCGGTTGACAATGACTGGCGTTCGAGCCGAACATTGCCGTTTGCTTAGAAATTTCCGAATTATCGGCAGTGAATGGAACAAACGCCTGAAAAAATGCGGGCAAAGTGCTTGTGCATAGACATAGAAACCGCCCGGCAGGATAAGTTGCGCCTATTGGAAGTGGGGGCTTACCGGCCGGATACCGACACAAGATTGCGCGTTTCCGGCACATCGCCCCATTTGGCGGCCCAACTGAATCAGGCGACGGAAGGCGCCGCTTTCGTGCTAGGCCATAATGTCATTGCATTCGATCAGCCGGCCTTGTCGTTGTTGCATCCTGATTTGGCGCTGCATGGCTTGCCCATGATCGATACCTTGGAATTATCGCCGCTGGCTTTTCCGCAAAATCCTTACCATCGCTTGGTAAAGGATTACAAACTTTGCACGACGACCCGCAACAATCCCATCCGAGATGCCGAATTAGCCTACCAGTTGTTTATAGATCAGGCCGACGCCTTGCGGCAGCGCGTGCTCGAGCACCCGGACGAGGTATTGTGCCTGCATTTTTTATTGACTCAGGATAACGGCAAGGGCGTTGCCAATTTTTTTGCGACCTTGCGGGCCGCCCTCAGGCCTTCCTTGGCGCAAGCCGGCGCGGCCTGGCGGCGCGCCACCGAAGGCAAGGTTTGTCGTTCGGGTCAGCAACGCGTGCTCGACGAGTATCTCGACGATAAGGAATGGCATAAACCGCTGGCTTATGTCCTGGCTTGGTTGCGGGTGGCGGGCGGTAACTCGGTATTGCCGCCCTGGGTGAGCCTGACTTTCCCGAAAGTTCTGGACTTGATTGCGCTGTTGAGAGACAGGCCTTGTAGCGATACCGAATGCGTTTGGTGCCGGGAGCAGCACGATATCGACAAATTGCTGCCGCGCTATTTTCCAGGCATTACCGAGTTTCGGCCGACGCCGACCACAGCTCAGGGGCTGTCTTTGCAACGAGCCATCGTCGAAAACGGTTTCGCCGGCATTCCAACCTTGGCCATACTGCCGACCGGCGGCGGTAAATCCCTCTGTTACCAGTTGCCGGCGTTGGCGCGGTTTTATCGTAACGGCAGCTTAACGGTGATTGTTTCACCACTGCAATCCTTGATGAAAGATCAGGTCGATAATCTGGAAGCAAGAGGGATTACCTGCGCGGGCTATTTGAACAGTCTGCTGAATCCGCTGGAGCGGCGCATCATGCTGGATAAACTGCGTTTGGGCGACTTGGGGCTGGTTTTCGTCGCCCCGGAGCAATTTCGTAGCCCGGCGTTTACCCAGGCATTAAGCCATCGCGCCATCGGTGCCTGGGTGTTCGACGAGGCGCATTGTCTTTCCAAATGGGGTCACGATTTTCGCCCCGACTACCTGTATGTGTCGCGTTTTATCAAGGAACGCCAAAAGGACAAACCGGCACCGGTGTTTTGTTTTACCGCGACCGCCAAACCGGATGTGGTTCAAGATATCGTCGGTCATTTTAATGATCGGCTGGGCATAGGCCTGCAGGCATTGACGGGCGGAGTGGGGCGGGAAAACCTGTTCTACGAAGTCTATGCGGTGCCGGCACAAGCCAAATATCCCGAACTGCTCCGTTTATTGGAAGAGGTCTTGAGAGACGACGGCGGGGCTATCGTGTTTTGCGCGCGGCAGAAAACGGTGGAGGAGACGGCGGAGTTTTTAACACGTGCCGGCCTCGATTGCGGTTATTTCCATGGCGGCATGGCACCGGAAGAAAAACGCCGGGTGCAGGAAGCCTTCATCCGCGGTGAATTAAGAATCATTGCGGCGACCAACGCCTTCGGCATGGGCGTCGATAAGGCCGACGTGCGGTTGGTGATCCACCTCGATACGCCGGGTTCCTTGGAAAATTATTTACAGGAAGCCGGCCGGGCAGGCCGGGATCAACAGCCAGCCCGATGCGTACTGTTATACGACGATGCCGATCTGGACGTGCAATTTCGTTTGCTACGCAATTCCAGGCTTACCCAATACGACATTCATGCCATTTTAAAGGCGCTCAGAGCCATAGAGAAAAAAGACCGTAGCGAAGGGAACGTGGTCGTAACCAGCGGCGAAATCCTGTTGGAAATTCCCGATAAACAGGGGATAGACCCCGACGCGGCCGATGCGGATACCAAGGTACGCATCGCCGTGGCCTGGCTGGAAGAGGC
>JAQTYP010000068.1:4647-11288 GCA_028688235.1 Methylomonas sp. | reverse complement strand
CAGTACATGAGCATGATTGTTCACCCAGCTTTTCCCGCTGATGCTAAAAGCGATTGGGGTGTTTCGCGCCAACAAATTTGCGCCGTCTTCGGAGACAAGCAAAAGGTCACAATCAAAGATATAGTCTTTAACGTAATCGACAATTCCTGACGCTCCGTAGTATGGAATATCTCCCAGCTCTCTTAAGCCACTCGTGACTGGCTTTCGCATGGAATCAAGGTTCTCTGCGAGATCCCCCAGCGTCTTCCACTCCACTTCCCCTTGCGTTCCCACGCTGGAGCATGGGAACGAGAGCAACTGGTCGCGATAGTAGTTGTATTGTTTTTTGCGGGCGGTCAGCTCGGCGGTCAGCTCGGTGAAATTGTCCAAAATTCGGACAATTTCACCTTGGATATTCAGGGGGGGAATTGAAATTTGAAACTCTTTTACTTTGGCATCAGATATTGCGGGGTATGCAGAACCGCTTTGATTTTCTTCAATGTAGTTTTTGAATTCATCGGTAGCAATACAATACAAAACCCACTTCGGCAAAACTTTATTGATTTGAGCTCGTAGAACGCAATAACCCGTGCTAGCCACTTCTCCACAGTATTCATCACTAATCAGGCAATATCTTTGTTGTGTTGGTCGGGTAGTTGCAAAAATAACATCATTTTTTTGAACAAGCTTTTGCGCCCTGCTAGGTGCGTTTTGAACTGTAATTTCAGATGTTTCAATGATTGTTTTTCTTTCACGACAAACAGATGTCAAATCAATATAACGATAGCTATCGTGGCTATCACGCCATTTTATATTGTTCGTAGGTAATGTAACTTCCCCCAACGCCAACCACTCCACCTCAACGCCATCCAGCAGCTTGTCCATAAAATTTAAAGCACTCATGCTGTATTCTCCTTTTTTATAACCACGGAACACACAGAAAACACAGAAGGCGTTTTGTTATTAATATTCATCTTCCGTGTTTTCCGTGTGTTCTGTGGTTCCATCCTCATATTGCTCACTTACAACTCCTCGGTTTTGAATTCGCTATAGCCTTCGTAGTAATAGCTGACATCAATCCCTTTCATAAACAAGGCGCGATCATCAATTTGGTCGGTTAAGGCTTGTTTGAGTAATACTTTGATTTCAATGTCTTTCACGACACTGCGCTGCATGGCAGACAGATATTCGTCTTTATCCACCTGGTTCCAATCCACCACTTGGTGGATTTCTTTTTTCAGCATCAGATCCAGCCAGATTCGCGTGGCGCGGCCGTTGCCTTCCCGAAACGGGTGGGCAATATTCATCTCGACATATTTTTCGATGATTTCGTCGAAGTTGCCTTGCGGCATGGCATCAATGTGCTTGAGTGATGGCTCTAAATACATCACCGGCGCAAACCGAAAATCATTTTTGGCGATATTCACGTCGCGGATTTTGCCGGCAAAGGGGTAAATATCTTCAAACAAATAGGCGTGGATAAAGGCAAGCCCAGAAAATTTGCCCACCTCAACCTTATTAATATCGCCAGAGTCGAACAACTGCTTGGCTTTTTGTTTGCTGATTTTTTCTTCTGCTTTGGCTAACTCGATTTGATCGGTGATGTTTAATTTGTTTTCGAGAATCATCTGTCACCTTTTTTTATTTACCACGGAATACACAGAACACACAGAACACACAGAACACACAGAAAAGACAAAATAAGCGTTTTTCTGTGTATTCTGTGTGTTCCGTGGTTCATCTAACAATTCGTTCGATGGTTGCTTTCGGGTAATGCCCGAAGTTCACGATGAATCCAAGTTCGAGCTTCGTTGCTTTCAAGTAGTTATGCAACTGGGCTCGATGCTCGTCACAAATTTCTTTTACCGCTTTTAGCTCAACAATAATTTTGTCGTAGCAAATTAAGTCAGGTTTGTAGATTTGTCGCAGCTTTTCCTGCTTATAAAACAACTCAATCTCTGGCTGTGAAATAAAAGGAATTTTCTGTTTATGAAGCTCTTTCTCCAAGCACTCCTGATAAACCGCCTCCAGAAAACCACAACCCATCTCCCGGTAGACTTCAAATACTGCACCGCGAATCAAATAGCTTTCATTTTTATATAAAAATTCTTTCTGCGTGTTTTGTGTGTTCTGTGGTTCCATTAAATACCCTCAATCTCCGCCACGATGGCATCGAAGGGCTTGTCGTCGCCAAAATGCGGGTCGATCAGGGTGTTGCCGAGCTGGATGTTGAACTTGTCGTAGTTGATGTTGTGCAAGAACATGTTCATCCGCGCCAGATTGAAGGTGGTGTGGTTGATTTCCTGGCCAAAAAAACCGTCTTCGATGATATGCGCGTCAAAGTGCTTTTTGGCTTGCAACAGCAGCGAGCCGGAGCCACAAGCTGGGTCGTAAATCTTGTTGACGCTGGTTTGCTTGTGCATGGCCAGCATCGCAATCAGCTTGGACACGTGTTGCGGGGTGAAAAACTCGCCGCCGGATTTACCGGCGTTGGCGGCGTAGTTGGAGATGAGGAATTCGTAAGCATCGCCAAACAGGTCGATATGGCTGGCGTCAAACCCGTTGATATCCTGGCCAAACTCCAGCCCGGCCACGCCTTTGAGCACGGCCGCCAGACGGGTGTTTTTGTCGGCCACGGTGTTGCCGAGACGGTTGCTGGTGGTATCAAAATCGGCAAACAGGCCTTTAATATCGCGCTCGGAGGGGTAGCCGTTGGCCGAGCTTTCGATGGCGAAAAAGATTTTTGCGAGATCGGTATTCAGGCTGTCGTTGCTATTCGCGCCTTTGGCGATGTTGACGAACAACTGGCTGGGGTAAATGAAGTAACCCTTAGTTTTGACGGCATCGTCCTTGATTGCCGGGGTGATGACATCGTCCGGCAGCTCAGCATAATGGATGCTGTCCTCCCCGCCTTCGATGTAGCTGGCAAAGTTTTCGCTGATAAAGCGATAGAACAAGGTGCCAAGCACGTACTGTTTGAAATCCCAACCGTCCACCGCGCCTCGTACTTCGTTCGCAATTTGCCAGATTTGGCGTTGCAGCGCAGCGCGTTGTTGGGTGCTGGTCATTCTATTATTCCTTTTTTAATACGTTATTACGAGCAGGGCTCGCTTTATACATTACCGAGCACTATTGAGATGCTTAGTTTATCTCTCCCTTCTGTAATCGTTGGCCCGATCAATTGAAGATAATGGTTTAGGATTCCGCAAAAAATAAGGCTTCCGACTTAAGCCGTGACAGTCATAGGTTAAGCCGTTCGTGGTGAGCAAAGTCGAACTATGAATGGCTCAGTACCCAAAGGGCATAAAGACGAACGGGGAAATTCTTGTACCCTGAAATAGGGACGTTATCCATATCCTTATTCAGCTTTTTGCCATACAAAAAAAACCTAATTCCCACCCAATCAAGCTATAAGCCGGATCAGGTGTAAACCAGGGGGGTTAATTATTCTATTCCCTACAAAATCACTTTTGGTTGAACCTAGAAAGGAATGTCGTCGTCGAAGTCGTCATAAGCTGCCGGCGCCGATTGCGGTGCGGATGGTGCGGATGGTGCGGACGGACGATTGTCGTAACTGCTGGCAGGCGGCGTATTATCGGAATAATTTGCCGTACCGCCGCTGCGGCTATCCAGCATATTCATGCCTTCGGCGACGATTTCGGTGGTATATCTATCCTGGCCGTCCTGACCCTGCCATTTTTGGGTGCGGATTCGGCCTTCGACATAGACCTGGCTGCCTTTTTTCAGGTATTCGCCGACGATCTTCGCCAAACCGCTGAAAAACACCACCCTATGCCATTCGGTTTCTTCTTTGCGCTCGTTGGTATTGCGATCGCGCCAACGACGCGTGGTGGCTAGCCGGATAGTGGCAATCTGATCGCCGCTAGGCATGAAGCGAACTTCCGGATCGGCCCCTAAACGGCCGATCAGCATGACTTTATTCAACATAATGGTCTCCCTATAACAAACTTAGCTAACAATGGCTCATCGCCATTGCTTTAAAAAAATATTCAATTCGTTTTTGTCCAGCACCTGACTGTCGACTTTCAGGTAGGCCGTGTTCTCTTCGAAATGCAGCCTGACTTCTTCTACGCCCTTGATCGCCAACAAGGCCTTGGAAAATTCGGCACCGCGCTCCGGCTTGACGGCCTGCAACGACAACAAAAGATTCGCCAGATAACGCGGCGTCGACATGAACAACGCAACCAGCGCCCAACTAACGGCAACGGCCGCCGAAAACACGAATACCGAAGTCGCGCCGAATTGACCGTATAACCAACCGCCGCTGGTTCCACCCAGAAATGCGCCGATGAACTGCGAACTGGAATAAATGCCCATCGCGGTGCCTTTCAAATCGCCCGGCGCCGTCTTGGAAATCAAAGACGGCAGTGTCGCCTCCAACAAATTGAAGCCGGCAAAAAACACCCACAAGCAAACGATCAAGCCGATCAAATAGTCATGCAGCAGCACAAAACCCAAATTGGAAACGATCAGTGTTGCAATCGCACCGATAAAGACCGGTTTCATCTTCCGCTTTTTCTCGGCAATAATCACGAACGGAATAATCGCAGCCATCGACGTCACCAGCACCGGCAGATAAACTTGCCAATGACTACCACCGCCCAAACCGGCATCTCGCATCAACAGAGGAACGACGACGAAACTGGCCATCAGTATCAAATGCAAAGCAAAAATGCCGTAATTCAACCTGAGCAGATCGGCATTTTTGATGACGGAACTTAATTCGGACGGTATGTATTCTGCGTCCCGATGTACCATGAACTTCTCGGGATTCGGTACGACGAACAGTATAACCAGCACCGCCAAAGCCGCCAAAATCGCGATGAGCCAGAAAATCCCGGAAATACCGAAATGATGGGCGATCAGCGGTCCTATCGTCATCGCCACCCCAAACGATACGCCTATGCTGGCACCTATCGTCGCCATGGCCTTGGTGCGATTGACCTCTTGGGTCAAATCGGCCAGCAAGGCCATCACCGCCGCGGATACCGCCCCACAACCTTGCAATGCACGGCCGATCAGGATGCCGTAAATATCGTTGGCTAATGCCGCCACGACGCTACCGACCAGGAACAACAGCAAGCCTACGACGATGACGCCCTTGCGTCCGAATCTATCGGACAACAAGCCGAACGGAATTTGCAAAACAGCCTGGGTCAGCCCGTAAATCCCCATCGTCAAGCCGACCAATACCGGCGTCGATCCCGGCATTTGCTCGGTAAACAACGACAACACCGGCAATAGCATGAACAAACCTAGCATCCTGAGCGAATAGATACCGGCCAGCGACACGGTCGCCCGTTTTTCCATGGGCGTCATCACACCTGAAACATCCTGAACCTGTGTCAAAACTCAACTCCCCTTTGCTTTGAATTACGAAAGCCACGTATAGTATCAGGTTCTTCAAGCTGCAGGAATTCAGACAGTGGACACCATCAGTATACGCGGCGCCCGCACCCATAACCTTAAAAACATCGATATCGATCTGCCCAGGGACAAACTGATCGTCATCACCGGATTATCCGGTTCCGGCAAATCGTCGCTGGCCTTCGACACCATTTACGCAGAAGGCCAGCGCCGTTACGTCGAATCCTTGTCGGCATACGCCCGCCAATTCTTGTCGATGATGGAAAAGCCGGACGTAGATCACATCGAAGGCCTGTCCCCGGCGATTTCGATAGAGCAAAAATCCACCTCGCATAACCCGCGCTCGACCGTCGGCACCATCACCGAGATTTACGACTATCTGCGATTATTGTTCGCAAGAGTCGGCATACCGCGCTGCCCGGAGCACGGCGTATCGCTCGAGGCGCAAACCGTCAGCCAGATGGTCGACCAAGTGCTGGCTCAACCCGAAGGCGAACGCTGGATGCTGCTGGCCCCCGTAGTCAATGACCGTAAAGGCGAACACGTATTACTGCTGGAAGACCTGAAAGCCCAAGGCTTTTTACGCGCCCGCATCGACGGCGAAGTCTACGAACTGGACGAGCCCCCTACCCTGGACTTAAAGAAAAAACATACGATAGAAGTCATCGTCGACCGCTTCAAGATACGCGACGATCTGGCGTTACGTTTGGCAGAATCCTTCGAAACCGCATTACGCCTGTCGGAAGGCTTGGCGATCGCCGCTTCGATGGAAACCGGATCACAACTGTTGTTTTCGGAGCGTTACGCCTGCCCGCATTGCGGCTATAGCTTGAGCGAACTGGAACCGCGCATTTTCTCGTTCAACAACCCTAAAGGTGCCTGCCCCAGTTGCGACGGGCTCGGCGTGCGCCAGCATTTCGATCCGCAACTGGTCGTGCACAATCCCGAAATCAGTCTGGCCGGCGGCGCGGTGCGCGGCTGGGACCGGCGCAACGCCTATTATTACCAAATCGTTTGCGCACTGGCGGCGCATTACGGCTTCGACCCCGAAGCGCCGTTTTCGCATATCCCTAAGGACGTACAAGCCGTGATCTTATACGGTAGCGGCGACGAATCCATCAGCTTTCGCTTACAAATGGGCGACGGCAAAGCGAGAACCAGCCACAATCCCTTCGAAGGCATCATCCCCAACATGGAACGCCGTTACCGGGAAACCGACTCGCAAATGGTGCGCGAAGAGCTGGCCAAATATCTGGCCCAGCAGACGTGTGCGG
>JAQTYP010000068.1:0-4637 GCA_028688235.1 Methylomonas sp. | reverse complement strand
CGCGCAACGTGTTCGTCGAAGATCAGCCTCTGCATCAACTAACCCGCTTGCCCATCAAACAAACGCTGACGTTTTTCCAACAGTTGAGCATACCCGGCCATAGAGGTGAGATCGCCGCCAAGATCAACAAGGAAATTCAGGAACGGCTGGAGTTTTTGGTCAACGTCGGCCTGGATTATCTGACGCTGGACCGTAGCGCCGACACCTTATCCGGCGGCGAAGCCCAGCGCATCAGGCTGGCCAGCCAGATCGGCGCCGGGCTGGTCGGCGTGATGTACGTGTTGGACGAACCGTCTATAGGCCTGCATCAGCGCGACAACCAACGATTATTGAACACCCTATTCCGCCTGCGCGACCTCGGCAATACCGTGATCGTCGTCGAGCACGACGAAGATGCGATACGCGCGGCCGATTACATCGTCGATATCGGTCCCGGCGCCGGCGTGCACGGCGGCCAAATCGTCTCGCAAGGCTCGCCTGAACACATTTTGGCCGACGCCAATTCGCTGACCGGCCAATATTTGTCCGGCGGATTGACGATAGCAGTACCCAAACAGACGACACCCTACGACGCCGGCCGTTTGTTGACGGTACGCAAGGCTAACGGCAACAACCTTAAAGACGTCACGGTCAATTTCCCGGTAGGACTTTTGACTTGTGTGACCGGCGTATCGGGCTCAGGCAAATCCACGCTGATCAACGACACCTTGTACAGCCACGCCGCACGGCTGATCAACGGCGCCGGCTGCATTCCTGCGCCCTGCGAGGCGGTGGAAGGCTTGGAACATTTCGATAAAGTGGTCGACATCGATCAAAGCCCGATAGGCCGCACGCCGCGCTCGAATCCCGCCACCTACACCGGGATTTTTACACCGGTACGGGAATTGTTCGCCGCGGTGCCGGAAGCCCGTTCCCGCGGCTACACACCCGGACGCTTCAGCTTTAACGTCAAAGGCGGACGCTGCGAAGCCTGCGCCGGCGACGGCGTCATCAAGGTCGAAATGCACTTTCTGCCCGACATCTTCGTGCCCTGCGACATCTGCCACGGCAAGCGCTACAACCGCGAAACCCTGGAAATCCGCTACAAAGGCAAAACGATACACGAAGTGCTGGAAATGACGGTCGAAGACGCCGCTCAGTTCTTCTCGGCCGTCCCCAGCCTGTCGCGCAAGCTCCAGACCTTGATAGACGTGGGCTTAAGCTACATCACGCTGGGCCAAAACGCGATCACTTTATCCGGGGGCGAAGCGCAACGGGTCAAACTGGCCAAGGAGCTATCCAAGCGCGACACCGGCAAAACCTTGTACATCTTGGATGAACCGACCACAGGCTTGCATTTCCACGACATCAAGCAATTGCTAAGCGTGCTGCACACCTTGCGCGACCACGGCAACACCGTCATCATCATCGAGCACAATCTGGACGTCATCAAAACCGCCGACTGGATAATCGATATGGGCCCGGAAGGCGGCAACGGCGGCGGTATGTTGGTTGCGGAAGGCACGCCGCGCGATATCGCCAAGCACAAGGAGTCGCATACCGGGGAATATTTGCAGCGGTTTTTCCAGTGAGGCCGCTATATCTGCCGGCTCACGGGCCGGCGACCCGGAATCGGCATAGCGAAATCCGCACATCGGACTAATTCGGGTAAATACTCTTCTTACGCTAAAACCAATGTGCTATCTTTCCGTTCGACGGATTCACACCGAACGGCGCTGATACTTCCGAATCGGATAGATCGCTTTCCATGGCATTACCCTAAATCCGCTATTTCTTGCAGAAGGTTTATTAGCTATGTCCAAATTTTTCATCAGGTTGCTGGGCTTTATATTGCTGCTGTCGACCATGGGTCTGGCTACCTGCCAGTCCATGGTCAAAGCCGATCCCGCCGAGACTTTGCCCAACCCCGCCCAAGCACTGAAGCCCGGTGTTCGCTGATGACCAGACTTCCGACGCTCAAATCCGCCAAACGCTTTAGCGGCGATACTTTGCGCCAGTATTCGCCTCGCGGCCTGTTATTGTATTTTCTGTCATTGGCCCTGATTCCCGCCGTTGCGATCGGTCTCGTCAAGGGGCAGGTGATGACCGTTATGGTCAACGCCGGGGCATTTGCGCTCTATTGCCTGGCGGCCATTTGGCTAAGGAAAGGTTTGATGGCCGAGAATCCCGGCCCGCAAAACCGACTGCAAACAGCATCTAAATGGCCGTTAAAATTGCTGTCGGCCCTGCTGGTCGCCTTTACTACCGGCATGCTGGCGGCTTTAGGCGCGCAACAGAGCGTGGTGATGGCTGCATTTTATGGCGGCGGCGCATTCCTCGGCATGTATTTGAGCTATGGCTTCGATAGCCGCCAAGCAACAACCATCATGGCCGCTCACGGCTACTCCGGCGACGAGATCAGGCAAACCCTGACCGATGCCTATGCCGTCATCAAAAACATAGAACAGGCCAATCGGAACATTATCCATGCCGAACTCAACCAACGCATAGCCGGGATTTGCGAGATCGCAGAAAGCGTGATTGCGGATTTAGAAGCCGATCCGCGCGGCATACGGCGGGCACGCAAATTTCTGAACGTCTATCTGGAAAATGTACAGCAAGTTATCCAAGGCTATGCCAAAACCCATCGGCAAACCGATTCTAAGGAGCTCGAACAGAACTTCAGACGAGCGCTCGATACGATAGAATCGGCCTTTCAGGAACAGCAACAAAAACTTCTGGAAGAGGACATGTTCGATTTGGACGTCAAAATCGAAGTGTTGACTACGCAGCTCAAACGCGAAGGCATATTATGACATTGAGCACGACTGTATAGTCATCGCACTTCAAATTTCGGTTTTTTGATTCCCTCACCCCGCCCTCTCCCGGAGGAGGCTGTCGTAAAAGTCGAAACAGTTCCTTCTCCCTCCGGAGAGTGTCGTAAAAGGTAGGTTGGGCTGAATGCAATGAAGCCCAACGTTTTGATTTTGTTGGGCTTCGCTCTGCTCTGCCCAACCTACATTTGACTTTTGCGACAACCTCCGGAGGGCGAGGGAGTGGATGTGCCGAATTTTGAAGTGCGAAAGGTATATATCACTGACCGAAAATTAATGCACGAAACGATAGGGGGGCGAATACCCTGACGGGCACAAGTAAATTCGCCCCTACAACGCATTCGAAAATGAGGAAAACTCGTTATGACCGAACAAGAAGCAACGACCAACGCAACCGTACCAGTGCAATCGACGGATGCCGCCCCTGCCTCAAGCTCAAAAGAAATCGTACCCGGCATCAAAACCGACATCACGGCTTTTTCGGAAGCGCCGGCCGAAAAGCAGCTGAAAATTCGCGAGCTGTTGCAGGAAATCGATATCAAGGATAGCCAGTCCATCTTGTTCTTCGGCAGCAAGGCTCAGGAACAATTGACGACGGTATCCGACAGAATGCTGGAAGGCGTCAAAAACAAGGACATGGGGCCAGCCGGCCAGGATTTGAACGATATGGTCGCCACCATCCGCGGTTTCGACGTCGACGACCTCGATCCCAACAAAAAGCCCGGTTTCTTCGCCAAATTGCTGGGCAAAGCCAAGCCTGTGGTCAAATTTATCCAACAATACGAGGAAGTCCGCAAGCAGATCGACGGCATCACCGACAAACTGGAAAAACACAAATCCAAGCTATTGACCGATGTCGTTTCGCTGGATCGGCTTTATCAGGCCAATCTGGATTATTTCCATACCTTGGAAGATTACATTAGCGCGGGCGATGAAAAGCTACGGGAGCTCGACGCTGTCGTCATCCCCGAACAAACGGCGGCAGCCGAAGCCAGCCAGGACGTGCTGGCGGCCCAAAACCTACGCGACTTGCGCTCCGCCAGAGACGACCTGGAACGGCGCATCCACGACCTGCGCCTGACCCGGCAAGTCGCGATGCAAAGCCTACCCAGCATCCGTTTGGTGCAGGAAAACGATAAAGGCTTGATCAACAAAATCAATTCCACCATCGTCAACACCGTTCCGCTGTGGCGCCAGCAATTGGCGACCGCGGTGACCATCTTCCGCTCCTCGCAAGCGGCCGAAACGGTCAAGGCCGCCACCGACCTGACCAACGAGCTGTTGACGGCCAACGCCGAAAATCTGAAACTGGCCAATGCCGAAACCCGCAAACAACTGGAGCGCGGCGTGTTCGACATCGAAGTCGTCAAACAAGCCAATCAAACCTTGATCGCCACGATAGAGGAAAGCCTGCAAATCGCCGACCAAGGCAAAAAAATGCGTAGCGAGGCGGTCGTGCAATTACAGCAATGCGAAAACGAATTGAGAAAAACGCTGATTTCGGCGCGGGCCAACACCGCCGCCAATTGATTAGGGAGTCGATTCCGTGGGTATTTTAGACAAACTGTTCGGCGAGTTTATCGATGTCATCGAATGGACCGACGACACTCAGAACACCATGGTGTATCGATTCGAACGCTACGGTCACGAAATCAAATACGGCGCAATGTTGACCGTTAGGGAGTCGCAATCGGCGATTCTGGTCAACGAAGGCCGGATTGCCGACTGTTTCGAACCCGGTTTGTATCAGCTGGAAACTCGAAACATGCCTATCATGACCACGCTAGCGAGCTGGCCGCACGGCTTTTCCAGCCCGTTCAAAGC
>JAQTYP010000511.1 GCA_028688235.1 Methylomonas sp. | reverse complement strand
AGCCATAACCGTCGGACAGGCGGTGGCGATAGCCGACCAAGTGTTCCCCGAAGCCGAGCTGCGTTGGCTTGCAACTCCCCAAGGTCATGATGGTTACTACGCCGTGGAAAAGCGGCAGGAAGGTGAGCTGAACATGCGGCGGCCACGAAGCAAAGTGTGGGTAGACCAGTACAGCGGGAAGGTTCTCAAGATAGAAAACCCCAAAAACTTTTCTGCCGGAGACATGTTTCTCAATTTAATGTTTATCTTACATAACGGCGAAGCGTTGGGTTTGCCGGGCCGCATCCTGGTTTGCGCGGCAGGTCTTGTACTTCCGGTTCTTTATGTTACAGGACTCGTCCATTGGCTGAGAAAACAGCGGATTAACTTAGCATGTAGGCGGGGCCGTAGGTTGCGGTCATAAGCCGGTGCTGGCGATTGACGAAACAAAAAATGGCCGCTTACGTTGGGGAGCGGAAATGTCCCCCAAACTTGTTGTCGTGGTTCGTGCCTCAATCTGTCACTCATAATCCGGTGCCGGCTAACCGCTCTCGGCGTTCGGCAGCGGTGATGGCCGCGGCTTTGCTGCACGGTGGTTTACTGTTCTGGTATGTCACCCGACCAGCGCCACTGCCGCTTTCTGCGGCTGCGCCGTTGCCGATGATTTCGATGGAGTTATCGGCGCCGCCGTCGCCTATGGTGAACCAACCGATTGCACCACCGCAACCACCCAAAGAACAGGTTAAGCCGAAGCCCGACAAACCAAAAGTCAAGCCGAAACCTAAGCCCAAGGCGCAACCTTCAGAGCGTTTGGTGAAACAAGTCGAAGAGGTCAAGTCTGCTCCGGAACCTGTCAGCGCACCGCCCGCAGCTGCCGCACCGCAAGCCTTGAATCACAATGCGATGGCAGCACCGCGTAACGACGCCTATGTACCGGCCAACAGCAATGCAGCGTATCTGAATAACCCGAATCCTGACTATCCGCTACGCGCCCGGCAACGGCATTGGCAAGGCTCGGTGTTGCTGAAAGTCTATGTTGGCGCTGATGGTCATGTGTTGAAAGTAGTGATTGCGCGCTCCAGCGGCCATGAGTTGTTGGACGATTCGGCGCTAGAGGCTGTTCGCCATTGGCGCTTTGTGCCTGCCAAGCGCGGCGATATCCCCGAAGCCAGCTGGGCGACGGTACCGATCCAATTTGAACTGAATTAATTTAAAGATGAATCGGATGCCCTATCTTTGTCCGGAAACGACAGAGATGTTGGCCTGCCCGGATTAAGGATGATCCAGGGTTTACAGGTAAAACAGCGATTTGATCGCTAAAACAACACTCCACTATCAACAAAGGAGCTAACCTTGAATTTTTCTGAAACCGCTATCGTCGATGGCACCCTGTGTATGCTGGGCTGCTTTTCATTAATCACTTGGAGCGTGATTCTGCTTAAAGCCGGTGAAATTGCCTGGCATCGTTATCGCAACCATAAATTGCTGCAAAGCTTGAATGGCGACATTTCACTGGAAACGTTATCAGCCATCGAATTAAACCACAAACAACCGCTGGGGATTCAGGCGGGCCGGATATTGACGGTGGGTCGCCAAACCTATGCCCGCGCGCAAAGCCAGACTGGCCAACAGTCGTTCCAGCACGCCGCTTGGCATGAACTGATCGAACGGACTTTGCGCCAACAGTTGCAAAAGGAAAAAGCCTTATTGGACTCTGGCTTGGGATGGTTGGCCAGCATCGGTAGTACTTCGCCGTTTATTGGCCTATTCGGTACGGTATGGGGCATCATGCATGCCTTAAAAGACATTGGCGCCCAAGGCACCGCTAGCCTGGAAGTCGTGGCGGGGCCTATCGGCGAAGCGTTGATCGCAACCGCCCTGGGTATTGCTGTCGCCATTCCCGCAGTGATTGCCTATAACTTTTTCCTGCGCCAGAACCGTCAGTTACTCGCCACACTGGAACATGTCGCCACCGACTTTTTACGCAGCTGTATTGAAAACGATTTAAACCCTCAATCACGCCAAACGCAGGAGGCCTAACATGGCCATGCAATTTCCCAGTGAAGACGAAGGCGGCGAAATGAGCGAGATCAATGTCACGCCGTTAGTGGATGTGATGTTGGTGTTGCTGGTGGTGTTTATTGTTACCGCGCCGTTATTAACCCAGGTCGTCAAGGTCAAACTGCCGAAAACCGAACAGACCGAACCGACACCGGACAAGCATGTCGTGATTCTGGCGGTGACCGCCAGCGGTGAAGCTATGCTGGATGATAAACAAGTTCCATTGTCCAAGTTAGAAAGCGAACTCAAAGCCCTGCAAGAACGTGATCCCGACATCAGTGTACAACTTCAGGCCGACCTGGCGGCGATGTTCGAGTCGGTGGCCAAAGTCATGGCTAGTGCTCAGCGCTCAGGGATTGGTAAGTTGTCGTTTGTGACGGTTGAGCAATAACCGAAGTTATGCAAAATGCTGATAGGAAATCCATTTCAATTCCTTGGAACAAAGGTAAATTAGTTGGTCAAAAGCACCCGCTGAAATTGAAAGAGATATGGGAAATCCGAATTAGGCTGCAATTAGCAGATGACAAAAGAGGATTAGCTTTATTCAATTTGGCGATCGATAGTAAATTGAGAGGATGCGACTTGGTAAAAATAAAGGTCAGTGACGTTGTACAAGGTTCTCGTGTGCAGTCAAGAGCAATCATCATGCAGCAAAAAACGCATCGCCCAGTTCAATTTGAAATCACTGAGCATACGCGTACGGCATTGGAGGATTGGATTAAAGCCGCAAACTTGAAATCAGACCAATATCTTGTCACCAGCCGATT